>CAYWPV010000001.1:0-41852 GCA_964460265.1 uncultured Muribaculaceae bacterium
ACGAAAATCCACACGTCCGTCCGCGATGTAGTAGAAAATAGCTTTGGTGCCGTCTCCCTGGAACTCAACATCTCCGATCTTCATGTCAAGTCCCATCTCGGCGGCAATCTGCCGGGCACGTATCATCGTTTCCTGCTCTCTGGCTATGGCGATCTGCCAGTTTTCAATGTCGAAAGGCTTGGCCTTGCGGTATATGCGCTTGAATTCAGTTTCCGCAGGATTCACCCCCTTGCACCTCATCTGACGTGCAATTACTGGTCCTCCGAGCGTGACTATTCCGAGATCATGCCCCGTGTGGGCTTCCACCACGACCAAGTCTCCGATGCGGATACTCTGCCCGGAATCATTTCTGTAGAAGCCTTTTCTGGTGTTCTTGAATCTTACTTCATATATGTCGGAAAACTGTTCCTGCTGCACACCGGACAACCAGTCGGAATCCATAAGCTTGCAGCATCCCTGCCTGTAGGAGCACAGCATTTCGTTGTCCGACGTGCGGGTGAAAACGCAACCGCGCGAACAGTCATATCTAATATTCTCGTCTTCCATCTTCAAATGATCATATAAAGCCTGTCCGTCAGATTGGTGAAGGCAATCTTCTGGGAGACATTTCTGTCTATCATGACAGAAGTTTTGCAAAAAACATCCAAAGCCTTTCTGCAGAAATCCGGCTTGCAGCGGGATGCGACATCTCTCAGAAAAGGCATATCTTCGGGCTGGGAGGCAACGATTCCGTCCATCCCGTTCTGTATCAGAAAGACATTTCTCAACAGCTCTCCCGCGAAGTTACAGAAAAGTTTCTGTTTTTCTCTTGAATCAAGATCCGCGACTTCACCGGAAATATCAAGTGACAAGTAAAGGTCACGGGACAGAAGCGCCGTAAAAAGTCTCCGAAGAAGATCCCGTATGAGGGCCACGTCTTCCCTTGCCGAAAGCTCTCTAAGAGCAAGCCCCACGCTGCCTCCGGAAAGCATTGCCGCGGCATCGGCATCTTCCTTCTGCACGGAAAATCTCTTACGGAGCTCTTCCGAGACTTCTTCCTTGGACAGAGGAAGCACCCTCATGGCCTGGCAGCGGGAGGATATTGTAGGCAGCACCTTCTCCGGTGCATGGGTGATGAGTATGAACAGATCCTTCTCGGCAGGTTCCTCAATGGCCTTGAGCAGCATGTTCGCAGTATCTCCGTTCATGAGTTCCGGCAGGTACATGACCACAGCCCTGTAGCCGTCCGAAAACGGAGAGAGGGAAAGCTGCCTGAGAATGGCAGTCCCCTCAGCTTTCAGAATCCGTCCGCGTTTCTTTTCAAAGCCCAAAGCAGCCGAGAGATCGCTCTCCATGAAATACGGATTGTCCGACACAAGCTTCCTCCAGTATTCGGAAAACATCCCGCAGTTCAGAGTTTTGGCATCAGCAGACACTTTACTGCCGGAAGTCACCGGAAAGCTGAAGTGCTCGTCCGGGTACACAAGGGCGGCATGTTGCGAACAGGAAGGACATTTGCAGCAGGGGCTTCCGTCCGCCCCGGAGGGGCAGTTCAGATATTGCAGGAAAGCCATGGCCAGAGGGAACGCACCGCCTCCGTCATTCTCATAGAGCATGAGGGCCTGCGGAATTCTTCCGCTGTCGACCATGCCGCGGAGGGCATTCTTGACGGCTTCATTTCCTGTTATTTCCGAGAAAAGCCACATGTATCATTTCTTTCTTTCCGCACAATAGACTGCCAGTTCAGCAAGCATATCCTTCTCTTTCCCGGCAGGAATGGAAGCAAGCGCAGCCGTCGCTCCCTCTACCTCACGCCGCAGAGCCTCCTTTGCGTAACCCATTCCGTCATAGCTGGATACAAAAGCGATGACATCATCGCGAAGGGAGGGATTTTCATCCATCCGCACCACCTTGTCACGCACCGCCTCCGCCTCCGCTGCAGGAGCACGCTTCAGAGCGCCGAGCAGAGGGATGGTTATTTTTCTCTCCATGAGATCCTGTCCCGCGGGCTTGCCCACATCCGCACCCGGTTCGTAGTCAAATATGTCGTCCTTGATCTGGAAAGCCATTCCCAGACGGCACGAATACTCTCTTGCAGCCGCGGTTTCAGCCTCCGAGGCATCCACCGACAATGCCGCGGCCACGGCACTTGTCTCAAACAAAGATGCGGTCTTGCTGTATATGATCCGTCTGTAGTCTTCTTCCGAAGTATCCCCGCTCTCCGCTTTCTGGAGCTGAAGCATCTCCCCGTCGGCAAGAAAACCCAGTGTGTCGGAATAGAGCCTTATCGCCTTGTCTTTATGCCTGCCTGAATCCAGAATCAGATTCACGGCCTTCACCAGCCAGAAATCGCCCAAAAGCACGGACGCCCTGCCTCCGAGCAGATGCAGCACCGTAGGCTTTCCACGGCGGACCTGCCCGTCATCGGCCACGTCATCATGCAGCAAAGTCGCCGTGTGCAGAAGCTGTGACGCCGATGCGTAACGATAGCTGTCCTCCGTCGGTTTTCCTCCGGAACATGCCCTGGCCACAAGCAGCGCGAGGATGGGCCGGATCATCTTCCCCGGATGTGCCAGAAGGAAGTTGTTGGTCGCGTTCAAAATCTTTATGTCGCTCCGGAGCGATTCATCCACAATCCTTCCGACCTTGTCCAGATCGGACTTGAGGTATGCGGAGATTGTATCGAGAGTGTTCATTACAGCTTTGCAATCAAATCCGCCGCATTGTCATAGACTTCCAGCAATCCCAGGTCGCTCTCCGCCGCGGTACCTTCCTTGACGAAGTCCTTGAGCATGGCCATCAGAGGATCATAGAACCCTTTGATGTTCAGGATCATGATCCGCCCGTCATACTGTCCGAGCTTGGCGAGCACATGGGTTTCGAAAAACTCATCCATCGTCCCGAGACCTCCGGGCAATATTATGGCGGCCGCAGTACCTTCACGCAGCTTAACCTTGCGCTCCGACATGGTGTCCGTCCACTCCGTCTCCATCTTGCCTGGATAGTGGAATTCCGCGAAAAATCTCGGGATGACGCCTATATGCTTCGCACCTGCCCGTTCGGCTTCCTCCGACACAACGCCCATGAGGCCTTTCGTTGTTCCTCCCGACACTATCACATAGCCTGCGGCAGCCAGCCCGCGTACCACGGAACGGGCCGCCTCTGAATATGCAGGGTCTATCTTGTTGCTGGAAGAGCAGAAAATGACCGCTTTCTTTTCGTTTTTCTCCATAAGGCTCAGAAGAATATGGCTGCCGAAAGGGAAAATCCGTTGAAGTTCTTGCCTCCTTTGAAAGCCTGTCTGACCTCCTGTCCGACAGCATTCATCTTTCCGGAACCGTCATACAGCGAACCGAAGTTCCAGAAATAGCGCCCGGAAACCTGAAGCCTCCATATTTCTATTCCGGCACCGACACCAAGTCCGTATTCCATATTGTTTATGGCCGATTTCTTCATGTCGGTTTCCTTGCCGAGAGGAGATTTGGTCTTGGAATTGAGGGCGAAGCCTATGAAAGGTTCCGCAAGGAGATAAGGTCTGAACAGAAGCATGTCCGGACCCCACTGCACCTGCACCGGAATCTCAAGGTAGCCGACTTTGGTGTCAAGGGCATCGATTGCTTCGGAAACGCTGTTCACTGCATCCAGCTTGGCGCCTTTCATCTGGTAAGTAAGGGCCGGCTGGATGGAAAAACCCGCTATCAGAGGCAGCTGGAACGCAAGTCCGGCATGGTACAGTGAGTACGAGCTCGTCTTGAAGATGTTGGCGTCAGCCTTGGAAGAGGTGAAACCTCCTATGACTCCAAGTCTCGCGCTGCCTATGGACTGAGCGGCAGCGGCATGGCAAACGGCCAAAGCGGCGGCAGCGGCTATGGCGAATCTGAATATCCTGTTCATGGTACGTTACACAAGTTTTGACAATCTTTCCACAATCTCGTCCTTTGAGACAAGGCCTACGCTCTTGTCCACAACCTGACCGTCCTTGAAGAACAGCAGCGTGGGGATGTTCATGACGCGGTATTTCATGGCAACTTCATCGGCATCGTCGACATTGCATTTGGCGACGTCCACCTTGCCGGCATATTCTTCCGCAATCTCGTCCACCGTAGGGGACAGCACCCTGCACGGTCCGCACCATACCGCCCAGAAATCCACCATGACGGGAAGGCTCCCGGATATTATTTCATCGAAATTGGAATTTGTAGCAACTTTCATAATAAATCTCCTTTTTTACATGTATCCGTATGGATACAAAAATCCTGATACAAATTTAGCAATTTGCATCAGGACTGCAAAACTTGAGCCTCAGCCGACGGATGTCAGACCATGGAGTCAACTTTCCATACGAAAGCCCTCAGTCCAAGGTCGGGATAGGCCTCGTCCTTCGCATGAAGGGCGGACATAAGCTGTTCCGCCTTGTCATCGGGGACGAACGTCAGGATGGCATCGTTCATCGTAGGCCAGGCATGGTTGCCGTAATGAGGTTCCCCGCTTTCGTTCCCCCTGCCTTCTATATTCATCCAGCGGGTGAAACCGCGCTGCCCGCAATCATCGAGAAGCTCGACGATTTCCTCACCGTAGGCCTGATTATATGAAATAAATATCGCTTTCATGTTATGATGTCTGAATTTGATCTTTCTTCTGTTTTCTGCGTTCCTGACGGGTTGCGAACACGCAATAGACCGTAGGGATGAGAATCAAGGTGACCATGGTGGAAATCGTAAGGCCGAATGCCACGGTGACACCGAGCGATCTCCACATCTCCGCACCTTCTCCTGTTCCGACGGCCATCGGGACCATTCCGAGAACAGTGGTAAGGGTGGTCATGAGGATAGGACGCAGACGGCTTCTGGCGGCTATCACCACGGATTCGACCACGGACTTGCCTCTCTCACGCATGAGAATAGTGTAGTCTATGAGCACGATACCGTTCTTCACGACTATACCGAGCAGGATGATGATACCGATAAGAGCCATGACTCCGAGAGCTTCCCCTGTCGCCCACAATCCCAGGAACACGCCCACAAGGGCGAACGGAATCGAGAACATTATCACGAAAGGACTCATGAATGACTCGAACTGCGATGCCATTACCATGTAAACGAGTATTACGATAAGCACCATGAGGATTCCAAGATTCTTGAACATCTTCTGCTGGTCTTCATAGTCTCCCGATATGGATGCCGTGATGGTGGTGGGCATATCCGTGGACTTGATTATGGCATTTGTCGCATCCACGGCTTCGCTTAAGACCTTGCCCTTGGCCACGATACCTGTCACTGTTATGTATCTTTCACGGTTCTTTCTTTCGATCGTAGGAGGAACCTTGGATTCCACCACGGAGCCGAGTTCCTTGATTCTGACAGGAGCCCCCATGGAATTGTAGATTATCACATTCTCGATGTCTTCCACGCTTCCCCTGAAGGACTTGTCATACCTTACACGGATATTGTACTCGTCTCCGTCCTCTCTGTATAACGAACCTACCGCACCGCTCATGGCCGCGCTGAATTCGGCGGCGGCAGTCGTGGAATTGAGTCCGTTGAGAGCAAGCTTGGTCCTGTCGAAGTCCACGAGATACTCAGGAGTATACTCGTCACGGCTCAGCACCACCTGCGAGAAATTGTCATTTTCCAGCATCTTGGACTGAATCGTGCGGGCTACCGATTCCGTTTCTTCGAAATCATAGCCGTAGATTTCAAGCGCCACGGAGGTAGCTCCTCCTACGCCGCCCATACCTTCCGTAACGGTCGCCTTCTTGATCTCAGGATAATTTCTGAGATCCTTCCTTATGACGTCGGCGAGTTCCGTGGAAGTCCTGTGCCTGCTGAGCTTGGAACCGATGTTTACGTTCATGGAAATGATGTTGGAGCCGTTCTGCTGGACGCTGGCGAGCGCATTGTCCGAGCTCGCCTGTCCGAAACGGTACTGAAGCACCTGGATCTCAGGCATGTCCTCCGAAAGCTTGTCGGCAAGATTCTTGGCGAAAGCCCCGGTCACTCTCTGTTCGGTACCCACGGGAAGGTGAACTTCCACCGTGAGACGGTCAGTGTCCTGAGTCGGGAAGTATTCCGTCTTGATGCCAGGAACGAAGATGACGAGAGACGCGACAAATATAAGCAGCGCCGACAAGAGCACGGTCTTTCTGTGCGACACGGCCCATGCTATGATGCCGGAATACCAGTCCGAGAACTTTCCAAGCCCTTTCTCGATGGGGTCGAAGATTGCTCTGTGAAGTTTCCCGGTCTTGGGCTTGTTGCTGAGCATCCTGGAACACATCATGGGCACGAGGGTAAGAGCTGCCGTCGTGGATATTATCATTATTATGCTCACTATCCAGCCAAGCTGCTTGAACATGATTCCGGCCATACCCGTAACCATGGTAAGGGGAAGGAACACGCAAAGCATGGTGAGGGTGGAAGCTATGACGGATATTCCAACTTCCGAAGTTCCGTGCACCGCCGCCTCCTTGGGCTTGTCGCCTCTTTCAAGATGGGTGGACACGTTCTCCAGAACCACTATGGCATCATCCACGACCATACCGATCGCTATGGACAGCGCGGACATGGATATGATGTTAAGCGTATTGCCCGTCGCATAGAGGTATACCAGCGAACCCAGAAGGGCGATAGGGATGGAAAGCACTATTATGAACGTCGCCCTCCACCTGCCGAGGAATATGAACACCACCAGCATGACGACGATAAGGGTAATCAGGATGGTGTCCCGCAGGGAATTGATGGTATTGGTTATCGTCCTGGAAGAGTCGATGATCGTCACAATCTTGACATCGGAAGGCAGGGTTTCCTGAATTTCGGCAAGTTTCGCCTTTACGGCCTTGATGACGTTAACGGTATTCGCTCCGGTCTGCTTCTGGACGGAAATCATAGCGGAACGGCGTCCGTTAGTATAGGATTCCTGATATTTTTCCTCCAGTCCGTCATAGATGGTCGCGACATCCCTCAGATATACGAGCCGGCCATTGTGGGAACCCACGACGATGTCCAGAAGTTCTTTCGGATCCTTGAACTCCTTCTCGATGCGCAGGGTGTAGGATTCCTTGCCTATATCGATGGTTCCCGAAGGTATGTTCCTGTTCTCCGCCGATATGATGGAGGAGATTCCGGAAATCGACAGTCCGTATGCCTGCAGTTTGCTCGGGTCGCAGTAAACCTGTATCTCACGTTCGGGAGCTCCGATCACATTGATCGTACCCACACCGTCGACACGGCCAAGCGGGGTGGTCACCTTGTCGTCGAGGATCTTCTCCAAGCCCTCGAAGCTTTCATCGGCGGTGGCCGAAAGAATCAGGATGGGCATGTCGTCCATGCTGAACTTGAACAGGAAAGGAGCCGAAGCCCCGTCCGGCAAGCTCTGGCTGACCATGTCCAACTTGTCCCTTATGTTGTTGCAGGCGTCATCGATATCTGTTCCGTATTCGAATTCAAGAATCACCACAGCGATGTTTTCCCTGGACATGGAAGTCATGTCGTCGAGGTTTTCAACGCTGTTGAGTGTATTTTCCAGAACCTTGGTCAGGTTCGTTTCTATGTCGGAAGCACTCGCCCCCTGATAGGAGGACATCACCATCACCACGTTGGCATCGAAGTCCGGATATTGTGCGATGGATGTGTTGACGAGCGAGAACAGTCCGAAGATGGCGAAGGCCGTGAAAATCAGGGCCGTCGTTACCGGCTTGTTTACCGCGCTTCTAAATATGCTCATACGCTTTTCCTGTAATTATTCGCCGGTGCCGATTCTGACTTTGCTGCCGTCCTTAAGGTTGGCGCTGCCGTTCGTGGCGATAACGTCCCCGTCACCGAGTCCGGAAAGGATCTCGTAACTGTCGTCCAGATGACGGCCGAGAGAGACGGGCGATGCCTTCACGCTGCCGTCGTTCTGGAGTATGTACACGAACCTCTGACCCGAACCCTGCTGTTTGACTATGGCCTCATCGGGCGCTATCACGCTGTGGTTGATGCCGAAGGTCACCTCCACCTTGGCATACATTCCCGGCCTGAGAGACCTGTCACCGTTAGGAACGATGACCTCGACGGTGAAGGTATGCGAAGACGGATCAATGGTAGGATAAATCCGGTTGATCTTGCCGCTGAAAGTCCTGCCGGGGATGGCGTCGGTGGTAATGGAAACCTCATCTCCCTTGTGGACCTTGGTGTAGTCGCTCTCCGTTATGCCTACGAGAATCTTTACCGGAGTAACTTCCTGGACCACATAGAGAGGTGTCCCCATGGAATACATATCTCCCCTGTCATAGTTTCTGGCTGTCACGACCCCGGTGAGAGGTGAACGCAGAACGGAGTTTTCAAGCAGGTTCTGATAGCTCGTCCTGCTCACTTCATAGCTGAGGGAAGCTGCATCATAGTCAGATTTGGAGATTCCGCCCTCTTCGTAGAGCTGCCTTATGCGGCCCAGCTCCGTGGAATCGTTGACATATTTGAGTTTGGCCTGAATGGTCTGGACCTGATCCAGCTCGGCAAGTATCTGCCCCCTGGTGACATAGTCGCCCACCTCCACGTTAATTTTCTGTATCCTGAGACTGCTCTGCGGAGCGATGTTGTTGACTGCGTTAGCCTCCACGGTGGATGAATAGACCTCCGTCTGAGGGACGTCTCTGGAAGACACCTTGACAGTATCTATAAGCAGTGCGCTGTCTTCAGCCGCCGCTACGGCCGCATCGCCACCGTTTCCTTTGCCGTTGCCGCATCCCGCCGCCGCGAGCACAAGCGAGGAAAGCAGGACTGTTCTGATTGTTCTTTTCATATTTCTTTTCCGTATTATCAGTTAAATGACTTGATGTTATTCAGGTCGGCATTTCCGTTCTCATCGGTAAAGTCATGCCCGAGAGTCTTTTCAAGATTGGATTTGGCGACCATATAGTTGTAGATAGCCTGGGATTTGGACAGCTGCGCCTGGGTGAGCGTGAGTTGCGCGTCATTCAGATCCGTAAGTGTGCTCTTCCCGACATTGTAGGACTTCTCGGAGATGTCGTACGCCTTCCGGGCAAGCTCCACGGCGTCGATGGCGGACCAATAGCTCCTGACATCCGTTTCCATGGAGGTAAGATACTGCCTCACAGCTATCTGAAGCTGTCTTTCAGTATTGATTCTCTGAAGATCGAGTTCAGCCTGCTGAACCTTTGCCTGACGGACATCATTGAGCCGCTTCCCTCCGGAGAAAATGGGTATGCTCAAGGAGATGCCGGCATAGGAATACGGAGTCCATCTGTACTCCGAAAACTTGAAGTCATTGGTCATGGCGTAATAGCTGTACGAATACGTCAGCGCAAGAGTCGGCAGATAGGCGAATTTCTGCAGCTGCACGGTCTTGGCAAGCTGCGAGGCCTGAATCGCCAGCTGACGGATGGATGTGTTGCCGGAAAGATCGGCCTTTCCGCCTTCCGCCATGTCATAACGCATGTCATCCGCATAATCGTCCAATGTTCCCGCCACGTCAATATCCATGTCCAGATCCACCCCCATGACGGCCTTGAGCTGCCACAAGGCGAGGACTACCTGGCTTTCCGAGTTGTACACGTTCGGGATGGCCGCTGCCACATTGGCCTTGGCCCTCGTGTATTCGAGTTCGGAAGCCTTTCCGACATTGTATTTCTTCTCCGTCTGTCCGAAATTGTCCACGGCGTTCTCATAGACGCTCTTATAGACATTGAAGGCCTCTCTTGCGAGGAGGACGGCATAGAAAGCCTGTTTTACCTGAGTGACCATATCCAGACGTGAAGAGCGGGCCTGCTCCACCGCAAGCTCCACGGCATCGCCGGATATGGATATGCTTTTCCAGAGCTGCGCATTGACGACAGGCATCGAAGCAGTTATGGCTCCGTTGAATGTATTCCAACGGCCAACCTCGATTCCGCCGCCCGATGACGGTCCCGCAGCGGCACCACCGTCCGCCCCGGAGCCGTCGCCTGTGCCGGCATCGGTGCCTGCACCGCTTTCATCGCCAGCACCGGAATCGCCCCCGAATGAACTCATGTCAAAGTCCATGTACATGACCTGCTTTTTTATGGTTCTCTGGTAGGAGCCCGTAGCGTCCACCTGCGGGAACAGGGACGCATAAGTTCCTCTTCTGGCATATTCACTTCTTTCGATTTCCTTGTCCGCCACCTTTACCGTCATGTTTTCGCTCAATGCGATCTTGAGGGCGTCTTCCAGCGTAAGGACCGCCGTTCCCGATGAATCGGTGGCCGGAGCTTCACCGCTCACATACTGCGCCGACGCCCATACGGGGAACAGCGCAGCCAGCACGGCAATAAAGAAAAAACTGATTTTCTTCTTCATACATTCAATGTTTCATTATTTTTTTGTTTCATTTCTTCCTCGTCACGGTCAAATTTCCCGGACTGCATGACTTTCCTGACTTCATCCCAGCCCTTCTCCGTAAGTATGGCATGGAGGTACACGTCCATGAACGCCTTGAACATCACTCTGGCGGGAATCCTTTTTCCTCCATGGATGTACTCGCCTCTCATATAGCCTTCCACCGCCTCATGCAGCAAAATCAGAACGGTAATCTCACTTTCCACGTCCATGTCATCCCTGAAATAACCCTCGTCGATGCCGCCTTTCACGAATCCCATGATTTTTTCCTTGGACATGGCACGGACTTTCTTCGTATGCTCGACAAATATGTCGTTATAGTATTTCTTTATATCCATGCCGATGCGTTCCGACAGGATATATGCCCCGCGGGGCCTGTAACGCGACGCGAAAAGCAGCAGTTCGACAGGATTCATCCCTGCGCTCGCCCTTTCAAAAACTTTCCGAACTTCAGCGATGTGAAGTTCCACCATCTGCCCCACCAGAGCTTCCTTGCTCACATAATACTGATAGAACGTTTTCTTGGATATCCCGAGAGCGTGGCATATCTCATCGATATTCACATCTCTGACGCCTCTTTTGCCGAAAAGAGACCTTGCGACTCTTAGAATTTTCTTTTCCATTCAATCTTACGTTACCTTACGGAAGCAGCTTTCCTGATTCCGAAAAGCCCGCATTCGCTGTGCGAAGATAATGCCAAAGCCCCGCAAAAACAATGAAAAAAAGAATAATTCTTTATGAATTAAATTGCTATGTTCTTCATAATTTAATTATACTCAACTATTTAAAACAAAAAACCAGGAAACTGGGAAAATTTCCAAGTTTCCTGGTAATGAAGCTGATGTTTTTCAGCCCGGTGAAAAAAAACAATGCGGGCGGCAACGACAAAGTCCTGAACGGATCAGGCCTTTCTGCGTCCTGACACGTCAGGAGCGCTCCTGAGGACTGCCGCCGATGCGGGTATCTTTTTAACGTGGGCGTAGACCATGAAAGCGATGCCGAGCAGAATGAAGGGTATGCTGAGCAGCTGGCCCATGTTCAGAGTCATGCTCTCCTCGAAAGCTACCTGGTCATTTTTGATGAACTCTATCAGAAAACGCATCCCGAAACAGCCCGTAAGGAAGAAACCGACATAAAACCCGCGATACGTCCTGTCGAGCCTGTACTTGTATATAAGGATAAGTATCACACCCAGAATAAGGTATGTGAATGCCTCGTAAAGCTGCGTGGGATGGTGCGGGAGCCTCTCGGGATCTGCCGGATCGGAGGGATCTATGTTTCTTTCGAAGATGAACCCCCACGGCAGATCGGTAACTCTCCCGTAGATTTCGGAATTGAAGAGATTTCCTATCCTTATGAAGAATGCGGCGAAGGCTACAGCTATCGCCAGATGGTCTATCAGCCAGAGAAAGTCGAAATTGTTCTTCCGTCCGTAGTGACGCGCGAACCACCACATGCCTATGAAAAGCGCTATAGTTCCTCCATGGCTGGCAAGACCGCCTTTCCACGGCATGAATATCTCCTTGAAGCCTTCCCAGCTCCCGAGATAGTAATCGGGCTGATAAAACAGGCAATGTCCGAGCCTCGCGCCCACTATCGTGCAGATCAGCAAGGTAAAAAGAAGGGGATCAAGGAGCTGTTCCCTGATTCCTTCCCTTTTGAAGAACCACTTGAAAATGTACCAGCCGAGAATGAAACCGCTGACAAAAAGCAGCGAATACCACCTTACCGAAAGACTTCCAATATGGAAAAGTACGGGATCGACATTCCAATGTATAGCCAGCAGCTCAAACATATTCTCAACCGTATGAAAACAGTGATTAAAAAAGAATGGCAGGCATCAGCCTGCCATTCGGGAAAATTATTCTTCGATGGCAGCTATGCCCGGAAGTGTCTTGCCTTCAATGGCCTCCAACATGGCACCGCCTCCCGTGGAAACGTAGCTTACCTTGTCGGCATAACCCATCTGGGTCACTGCGGCCACCGAGTCGCCTCCGCCTACAAGCGTATAGGCTCCTTTCTTGGTCGCGTCGGCAAGGTCTTCGGCTATGGCAAGCGTTCCCTTCGCGAAGTTGGGCAACTCGAACACTCCTACAGGGCCGTTCCACAGCACCGTCTTGGAGTCGAGGATTATCTTTCTCCAGTTTTCAAGGGATTCGGGAGATGCATCCATTCCTTCCCATCCGTCAGGAATGTCATCGATAGGATATATCTTCCTGGGAGCATCATTGTTGAATTCCTGTGCACACACGGTCGCGACGGAAAGGCAGAGATTCACGCCTTTTTCCTTGGCTTCCTTCATTATTTCCTTTGCATCGGGGATGAGTTCGTCTTCATGGAGAGAGTTTCCGATGCGTCCGCCCTGAGCCTTGATGAAGGTATAGCCCATGCCGCCGCCGATTATGAGGTTGTCCACCTTGCCGAGAAGGTTTTTGAGCACAGCAAGCTTTGAAGATACCTTGGAACCTCCGATAATGGCGGTGAAAGGACGCTTCGCATTCTTGAGAACGTTGTCTATGGCCTTGATCTCGGCCTCCATGAGATAGCCGAACATCTTGTCGTCAGGGAAATAGGCCGCTATGAGCGCAGTGGAAGCATGGGCACGGTGAGCTGTGCCGAAAGCATCGTTGATATAGCAGTCCGCGTAGGAAGCGAGTTTCTTCACGAAATCTTTCTGACTCGCCTTGACAGCCGCCTTGGCCGCTGCCTTCTCTTCATCCGTGGCATCCTCCGCCAGTCCTCTCGGTTTTCCCTCTTCTTCAGCATAGAAACGGAGGTTTTCGAGGAGAAGGGCCTCTCCAGGTTTGAGGGCCGCCACCTGAGCATCCGCCTTCATGCAGTCGTCGGCAAACTTCACATCCACTCCCAGACATTCGGACACACGGCCTACAATGTGCTTGAGGGAGAATTTAGGATCGACTTTCTTGGGACGGCCAAGATGTGACATTATGATGAGCGCTCCGCCTTCTGAAAGTACTTTCTTGAGCGTGGGCATCGCCCTGCGTATGCGGGTGTCATCCGTGATCTTGAAGTTTTCGTCAAGAGGAACATTAAAATCGACTCTCACAATGGCTTTTTTGCCTTTGAAGTCATAGCTGTCAATGTGCTGTTGCATACTACTATAATTATTATACCGTTAAGTTCTGTCTCAACTGCAAATTTAGCGTTTTTTAAGGAATATCTTCAAATATGGCATCTTATGTTGCTCTTGTCCGACCATAATCTTCAGGCTTCAGCCGCCGGCGCAAGAAACACAGGATGCAAAACGGAATCTTCTTGCTAACTTTGCCGCAAATACTATGACATCATGGCAGTGGAATTCCCCAAAGATTGGAAAGATTACGAACTCGTGGACTGCGGAGCTTTCGAAAAGCTGGAAAGGTTCGGCAGCTACTATCTGGCACGTCCCGAGCCCAAGGCGCTATGGGACAAAAGCATGAAGGATTCCGAATGGAACAGGCTGACACACACCAGATTCAGCCCCGGAGCCGGATTCGGCAGAGCAGGAAAAGAGGACAGCGGGACATGGGAAAGGCTTAAAAACATGAACGACCGCTGGTTCATAAGGTATTCCGACCCTACGTTCTCACTGCGGCTGGGACTGACTTCCTTCAAGCACGTGGGAGTATTCCCCGAACAGGCCGCAAATTGGGACTACATATACAGGAACACCGGGGAGATTGCAGAAAAGATGAAGGCCGAGGGAAGACCTGCCCCGAAAGTGCTGAACCTGTTCGCATACACCGGAGCGGCATCACTCGCCGCCAAAGCGGCAGGAGCTGACGTGACACACCTCGATTCGGTCCGGCAGGTGGTAACCTGGGCACGGGAAAACATGGAGAACAGCCGGATGGACGGAATCCGATGGGTAGTGGAAGATGCGATGAAGTTCGCGAACAGGGAACTCAGACGCGGCAACTGCTACCAGGGAATAATCCTCGACCCTCCCGCATACGGGCACGGGCCGGACGGAGAAAAATGGAAACTCGACGAATGTCTGTTCAACATGATGAAAACCGTCGGCGGGATTCTCGCCCCCAAGGACAGTTTCATGGTGCTGAACCTCTATTCCAACGGATACTCCGCAGCCTTGGGTGAAACGGTCGTGAAGGAGGCGCTGAAACTGAAAGGCGGTGAAGGGACGGTGATGGAGAGCGGCGAACTGGCCCTGAGGGACCGCTTCGGAAAAGTTCTCCCGCTCAGCATCTTCATCCGTCTGAGAAGATAGCCTCCCGGAAACCGCTATGCCGGAGCCTCTTCCGTAGTTCCTCCATAGGCATCGACCATGGAGGAGAGTGCCTTGGTGAGACTTTCACCGAGCTCCTTATCCCCATAAGCCTTCAGCACATCCGAAAGGTAATACAGACAGTTCACGCAAAGCTCCACGTTGCTCTGGGCATAGTCGTAGAACTGCAGGTAGAAGTTTATGGTGACAAGGAGCTCCGATGAATAGTCCTCCGCGAGAGCCATGCCCTTCTCCGCCGCTCCGAGCTTGTAATAGTCCTCTATCATGTTGAGGACAATCACATCGTTGTGATAGAAGCCGAGGCAGATGGACTCCAGAGGAAAATTCTCCCTGGGCACGTCATCGACAGCCTTGTCCAGCATGGCCAGCGCCTCGTCATTCCTGCCGGCCTTTATGAGAGCATCGGCGGTATTAAGGAAAATCTCGCGCTGAGGAACCACGCCCAGGAACGTGTACATGTTCTGATAGTCCACATAGTAATCCCGGCGTTTCAGGGCATCCCATGAATAGACATCATTGACGAGGTGCACAAGACCGTCCAGATCCACGACATCTCCTATGCCTGTCTGGGAGCTTACGGTATTCTTGAGGGGAATGAATTTGCTGGAGAAGCCTTCATACATGAGGTACTCCTTGATACCTATGTTCAAATCACCGCCCTGGCTGAGCATGTTTATGGGACGGTCCCACCGGTATCCGTCGAGTATGTCCAGCATAAACAGCTCGCCTTTCGACAGGTAATTCTTGCCATCGGGAATCCTGAGCACAATCTGATCGGGGATGGAATCCGCATATTCCTCCGGAAGGATACCGTATTTCAGCACATTCTCCTTGTCCACAGGAATGCTGAATCTGCGGGACATGATATAGTCGACCTTGCTGCCGTCCTCCAGAGCGACTTTCGCCTTCGGATGGCGGAACACCTCCATGACTGTGGAAAGAGGAACTATCGTGTCCAGCCTGTCCACAATCCTCACCACGTCATTTGTCCCGCTCAAGTACTGCGAATCGGGAACTTTCAGGTCGAGAGGCTTGGAATCATTGACAGCATAGCGCATCTGGTGGATATACCAGTCAGTGCCGAGAAGAGACGTGTTGACAACCCTGACATCGGTGCGTATGCCTTCTACTTCCTGGGCATACCACAAGGGAAAAGTATCATTGTCCCCATGAGTGATGAGCATTCCCTGCTTCCCTACGCCGCTCAGATAATTGGAAGCCATTTCCACAGCGGTCCTGCGGTGGCTTCTGTCATGGTCATCCCAGTTCTGGCATGCCATGAGAAGAGGTACGCACAGGAAAAGCGCGGTGACGGCCCCTGCGGCCACAGTCCCGTTCCGGCCTTTGAGAGCCGTAACGAGCCATTCATAGACCGCGGCAACGGAGAGTCCTATCCAGATCGTAAACGCATAGAACGACCCTGCGTAGGCATAATCCCTCTCCCTTACCTGGAAAGGAGGCTGGTTGAGGTAGATCACTATGGCTATGCCGGTCATGAAGAACAGCAGGAAGGTGACCCAGCATCCGCGCTTGTCCCTGTCGAACTGGAAGAACAGTCCTATGAGACCCAACAGCAGAGGCAGCAGATAATAATGGTTTTTGCCTTTGTTGTGGCTCAGCACCTCCGGAGCGTCGCTTTGATCTCCGAGCCGGGCTTTGTCAATGAATCCTATGCCGCTTTCCCAGTTGCCGTAGAACAGCTCTCCGGGGTCGGGACTGTGCACGTCGTTCTGCCTGCCGGCGAAGTTCCACATGAAATATCTCCAATACATCCAGTTGAGCTGGAAGTCAAAGAAGAACTTGAGATTGGCCCCCATCGTAGGCTTGCGGTAATCCGCGCCCGGCACCACCGAGCCTTTCCCGTTCATGTATGAAAGGTAGAACTGGACGTACTTGTCATCGGTGCTGGCCCACATCCTGGGGAAAAGCATCTTTCCTTCCGAGTCATACTTGGCATCCACCGGCCCTTTGACCTTCTTGTACTTGCCGTCGGAAAGCGTCCAGTAATCCACGGTATAGAGTTCTCCGTAGGGAGCTCCGAAGTACTGTCCGTAAAGCAGAGGTGTGGAACCGTACTGCTCACGTGAAAGATAGCGCACGAGAGAAAAGGCGTTGTCCGGCTGATTCTCGTTGGTGGGAGTCATCACGGACGAACGGATGATCACTATGCTGAAAATGGAAAAACCCACGACAATGGAGGTCAGGCACAACGTTGCGGTGGTCCAGAAGACTTTTCCTTTTCCGTAGAGGTACCACGTGCCCCAGAACCCTGCCACAAGCAGAGCCAGCAGGAAAAATCCGGCGCCGGAATTCACAGGAAGCCCCAGCGTGTTCACGAAAAAGATGTCGACATAGGCGGCGAGTTTCGGAAGCCCCGGTATGAGAAAGAAATTAAGAAGCCCCAGCAGCACCGCGGAAAGCAGCAACATGCCCACGCACTGCCAAAAGGTATAGCCTCCGACATCCTTCTTCCGGTAATAGTACAGAAACACGAGAGCCGGGATGGTAAGCAGGTTCAGAAGATGCACGCCTATGGACAGTCCCATGAGGAAGGATATCAGCACAATCCACCGGTTGGCATAAGGACTGTCCGCGCTGTCATACCATCTGGTCATAGCCCATACTACCATGGCGGTGAAGAGCGAGGACATGGCATAGACCTCTGCTTCGACCGCTGAAAACCAGAACGTGTCGGAGAAACAGTATGCAAGAGCTCCGACGGCGCCGCTGCCGAACACCGCAACGCTACGGGCCGTATCCATGGACCCGTCGGGAGCGGATTTCACCAGCCTTTTGGCAAAAAAGACTATGGTGAGGTACAGAAAGAATATGGTCAGAGCGGAACACATGGCGCTCATTACGTTCACGGCAACAGCAGCATGAGCCCCGTCGGTGAACATGGTGAAGAACCTGGCTATAAGCTGAAACACAGGGTTTCCCGGGGGATGTCCCACTTCCAGCTTGTACGATGACGCTATGAATTCCCCGCAGTCCCAGAAGGATGCGGTCGGCTCAATCGTGGAAAGGTAGGTGAAGGCGGATATCACGAAAACCGCACATGCGGTCAGCCTGTTCCAGAAATTATATTTTTTCAAATCCATATACCTTTTATAATCAACGGCAATCAGGCAAAGATATACAAGAATCGCTATCTTTGCAAAAACACAGCTGGCAAATGGCGGAAAATGACTGGAAAAAAAGGCTCGGCGTAGTATATTCCACAAACGCTGATTTTCAATTTGAAACGACCGGAAATGCGGAAGCGGAAACCCTGCCTCCCGCCGAACAGAAGCTGACCGTCACGATAGACAGGAGGAACAGAGGCGGAAAGCAGGTCACCCTCGTGAGCGGATTCACCGGGAAAGACGAAGACCTGAAGGCACTGGGCAAAACCCTGAAAGTGAAATGCGGTGTCGGAGGAACCGCCAAAGACGGTGAAATCACCATACAGGGCGATTTGCGGGACAAGGTCACCGCACTGCTGAAGGAGATGGGATACCGGGCAAAAAGAGGCAACTGACATGGCCGGATACCCGGAAGCATGGGGCGACTCCCTCATCAACTGCGGCCTGATGGCCGCCGCCGTCATCCTCGCAATACTAAGCCTGCCTGAATTCGTGGAGACCTTCCCCTACATTCTCAAGGGGCTCACACGCGACAAGCCGCTCATCAGTCTGGAAGACAATCTCAGGCTGAGGCTCCAGAGGAACAACCTGTCCTTTACGGCCATGGCGTTCTTCTGCCTTACGGCGTCAATGTTCGGAATGATTTCCTTCGGGTTCGCCTCGAATTATTCTTCAGGAGTGAAAACTCTCGTGAACATCGGCATGTTCCTGCTCTATTACCTGCTCAGAATCATGCTGGCACATGCCTTCAGGAGAGAAGGAAGCGGAAAAGAGTTCTACAGGGCCGGCAACCGCATGTACAACAACGTGATGATAGTTCTGGTCACCTTCATGGCGGTGACAATAGGAATATGCGGCACGCTGGACGTCGACGCTGCCGCCATCAGAAGCATTCTCATACACGAAACCCTTCTGGCCGCCATAGTGTTGGCCATCAGAAAAGTGGAAATATTCACAGGCTTTTGCAACCCTTTCAGAGCTTTTTTGTATCTTTGCGGACTTGAAATTTTCCCGGCGGGGATGCTTGTAGCCGCCGCCATTCTTTTTTGAGGTATTATGGAGGTATTATGAAGGCAAAAAAGATCATCATATCGCAGGCTGCACCGATGGATCAATCTCCTTACGCGGCCCTCAGAGAAAAATACGGAGTCCAGATAGACTTCAGACCGTTTTTCCTTATCGAACCGCTGACCTCACGCGAATTCAGGTCGCAAAGAATCAACATTCTGGACTACACGGCCATAGTCTTTTCGGCAAGGCATACCATAGATGCCTTCTTCAGGCTTTGCGACGAGCTGAGGATCAAAGTGCCGGAGACCATGAAGTATTTCTGCAGCACCGAGGCCGTGGCATTGTATCTCCAGAAGCACATCGTATTCCGCAAGAGAAAGATCTTCTTCGGAACCGGGTCACCGGAGTCCATAACGGCACAAATAGGGACCAAGCATAAGGACGAGAAATTCCTCATCACCACGAATGCCGCCACGAGCAACGAAAGCATGACCAATGCTTTCACATCTGCCGGACTCGACTTCAAGATTGCGAACTTCGTCAAACCCATGTCTCAGAATCTCAAAGACATAGATATCCATTCCTACGACGTGGCCGTAGTCTACAATCCTGCCGACATAAGCTCGCTTCAGGAGAATTTCGAAGGCTTCAAACCGGAAGGCCTGCAGTTCATCACCTTCGGAAGAGGGATTGTCAAAACCATGGAGGACCTCGGCTATCCCATCGCCATACAGGCTCCTACGCCCGAAATCCCTTCAGTGGCCAAAGCTCTGGCCCTGTTTCTTGAATCCGACAAATAATAGCCCGCTCCGGATGGCAGACACTCTGACGAAGCGCGAACGGCTTCATACGAAGTCCGGGATAGATGCCCTGCTTTCGAAAGGAAAATTCAGCACCGCCGGGGACATGAAGTATTGCGTCCGCTACGGGACAGGAGAGGACGTGAACAGGATAATGGTATCGGTGTCCAAAAAGCTCTTCCGCAGGGCGGTGAAAAGGAATCTGGTCAAGCGCAGAATCCGCGAGGCCTACAGGACGCAGAAACATGCTCTCCGCGGGACAGGCGCGGACATCCTGTTTGTCTACAACACAAAGGAGATTCTTTCATCCGCCGGAATCAAAACCATAGTCGGAGAGATTCTGGACCGCATAAACGACAATTTCCCTTCGTTATGAGCGGACATGTCAAAGAATTGCTGAAAAAAGCCGGGGCCGCCCCTTTCATACTGCTGATCAAGCTTTACAAGGTCTGCATATCTCCTTACACGCCCGCATCGTGCAGGTTCACACCGACCTGTTCGGAATATGCCCTGCAGGCTTTCCGGAAATGGGGTCCGGTCAAAGGGCTGTATCTGAGCATAAGGCGCATCCTTCGCTGCCATCCATGGGGAGGCAGCGGATATGATCCGGTACCGTAATCTCACCTGTCAATGAAAAACAACGACTCCATTTCCCTGGAAGATGCCGCCAGGATTACGGGCCCGCTTTCTTTCAACATCATGCTGAAGCCGGCAGGTTCTCTCTGCAATCTTGACTGCCAGTACTGCTATTACCTGGACAAATCGGAAATATACGGAGGGAAAGAACCGCGCATGAGCGAGACCATGCTCGAGGAAGTAGTGCGCAAATACATAGAGGCCAACGACGTGGAAGAGGTCGTGTTCAACTGGCACGGGGGCGAGCCCCTTCTTCTTGGACTGGATTTCTACCGCAAGGCCATGGAATTCGAAGAAAGATACGGCAACGGCAAGAAAATCCACAACACCCTGCAGACGAACGGGACCCTCCTTGACAGGGAGTGGGCCGAATTCTTCCGGAAAAACAATTTCCTGGTGGGCATATCGATAGACGGGCCGAGGAATATTCATGACAAATACCGGAAAGGCAGAGGGGGACGGCCGACATTCGACAGCGTGATGCGCGGACTCAACCTGCTGAGGAGCAGTGACGTACAGTTCAACACGCTTTCTACCGTAAACCATGCGTGTGAAGGGCGCGGAACTGAGGTCTATCAATTCCTGAAAGACACGGGGAGCCGTTTCATGCAGTTCATGCCCGTAGTGGAACATGTGAAATATCCCGTGGACAAAAACGGCAGGCCCGACAAGAAAGCAAGGCCGTTCATCGTCAACCCTTCAACGGAAGGAGCCGTACCGGCCATCTGGTCCGTGAATGCCAGGGCTTTCGGGAAGTTCATGTGCGACATCTTCGACGTGTGGATAAAGCGCGATGTGGGACGCTGTTACGTGGGACTGTTCGATGCCACCCTGGCAAACTGGTGCGGCGTACCTCCGGGCACATGCGCATACGCCCCCACCTGCGGAGGAAACTCAGTACTGGAGCACAACGGCGACCTGTATCCATGCGACCACTTCGTGTATCCAGAGTATCTCCTCGGAAACATCAGGGACAAGAGTCTCAAGTCCATGATGACAGGCGACAGACAGATAAAATTCGGCATGGACAAAAGGAACTCCCTGCCCCGCAAATGTTTCCGCTGCGAGTTTCTTTCCATCTGCAACGGAGAATGTCCGAAGCACCGCTTCAACAAATCCGAAAACGGAGAAACCGGACTGAACGCACTGTGCGAAGGGTACAGGATGTTCTTTTCACACACGGCCCCGTACATGAAGAAAATGAGGGACCTGCTGCTGGAAAACAGGGCACCCGCGGAAATCATGTACATGAAAAAAATCTGAATTTTCTTCCGCCATTTTTTACTTTCCTCTGTTTTTTTTGTCTAAATAATGTAATTTTGGAAATATGGGCGAAAGGAAAAATGAATCATACAAAGTTCCTGAAGGGTATTTCGAAAGTTTGAGGACAAGGCTTCGCGCAATACCTTCCGGAACGGACGGATGCGGGGCCGAGACTGTCACCGCATGGGACAAGACACGCCCGCTTCTGGCCCTCGCGGCTTCCATAGCCGTGATGTTCGTGTGCGGCACTGCCGTCCTGAAATTGGCCGACTCGAAAAAAGCCGCCGCAACGGAATATGACGATGCGGAATACGCATGGAAAATCACTCCTCATACGGAACCTTACGCTCTGTATGACGCGTCTCCTGCAGCAAACACCGCAGATGACATATCAGGCGACGACATAGTAGCTTACCTTATAGATACGGGAGTTTCACTAAACCAGATGAGTTATGAAGAACAAGAATATGAGTAGACTGCTGTCCGCACTTCCGCTCCTTTTCCTTATGGCACTTCCCTCCTTCGCATCCTCTCCGGACTGCGGTGAACCGGAAAAACAACGGCAGGAAAAACGTCAGGACCGCTCCTGGTACGAAAGGATGATGGCGGAAAAAATAGCATTCTTCACATCCGAAATGGATTTGACCCCGGCCGAAGCGGAAAAGTTCTGGCCTGTCTACAACCAGATTGACAACGAACAGCACAAACTTTTCAACAACATAGGCAACGCCTACGATGCATTGGAGAAAGCCCTTGATTCAAAAGCCTCTGACAAGGAAATCGAAAACAAGCTAAAAGCCTACACGGATGCCATGAAGGAAGCCGACAGCCACGAAACTTCGCAGCTGTCAAGATACGACGGCATCATCTCCAAAAGAAAAGTTGCCAAGATGGTCATAGCCGAAGAGAAGTTCAGAAGGCAGCAGATTTCACGTCTGCGCAAGCCCAAGGATTAGGCCCACAGATAAAAATCCCGTACCAGAGAGGCATACCTTGCGGTGTACCCTCCCTCTCCATGTCCGGACCGGATCGCAAGCTCCGATGTCCGGCATTGTTCTGCACAGAGGGAAGGGTTTTCCTTTCTGCAGAACTGCATGACCGCCCTGTATGGAGCTTTGGCCTCATCGGCTCTTACATACAGGATTTCAAAAGGACTGAATCCGATGCCGGCCGCATATTCCACCAAGTTCCCGCAGGCCGATGCAGGCAGGATAAGGGCCGCACGTCCCCCGCGGGACAATCTTTCAGCGGCGAAATCCAGCAGAGTGCGGCAGGAGAGTCCGTCGCCGCATTTCCCGGCATGCCGGGCAAGTCTTTTACGGGAATCCGGATTGACCTGCGAATCCTCAAAGAAAGGGGGATTGGAAACTATCAGATCATATACGCCCGCCCGTCCGCGAAAATCCTCATTGAAAGAGAACAGGTTTTCAGTCCATGGAGAAGCGCTGAAATTCAGGGCAGCCTCCTCAGCCGATGCATTGTCCAAATCGACACCTTCCACCCGGAAGCGGCTCACCCTTTCCGACAGCCTCTGGGCAAGCATCAACGCTATCACGCCTGTGCCTGTGCCGACGTCCAGAACCGAAAAACCATCCCGGACCTGCAATCCTACGGCTGCGCCGAGAATGACTGCATCCGTGTTGACCTTCATCGACGCCTTCTCATTCCTGACTTCGAAGCGTTTGAACCGGAACACCCCCTCACTCATTCCCGGAGACGCTTTCTGACTCGAACAATCCGTCTTTCATATTGAGCCGGCGGTCGCACATGGAGGCCAGTTCCGGATCATGGGTAACAATCACGAAAGTCTGCCCGAGAGTGTCCCTCAATGAAAAAAACAATCTGTGGATTTCATTTTTGGTGACGCTGTCCAGATTTCCGGTCGGCTCGTCCGCGAATACAATAGCCGGATTGTTTACGAGAGCACGTGCGATGGCCACTCTCTGCTGTTCTCCCCCGGACAGCTCCGAAGGCTTGTGATCCGTCCTCTCCGAAAGCCCCACGGTCTCCAGAAGACGCAAAGCCGCATTCCCGGCGTCCTTTCGCGAACGATGACCTATCATGGCCGGAATCATGACATTTTCCAATGCGGTGAATTCAGGCAGAAGATGATGGAACTGAAACACGAATCCGATCTCCCTGTTGCGGAATGCGGCAAGATTCCTGCTCCCAAGGGAAAACACATCCGTGCCGCAGATCTCAAGTTTTCCTCCGTCCGGAGAAAGGAGCGTGCCGAGAATCTGTAGAAGAGTGGATTTGCCGGCGCCCGAAGCTCCCGTGACAGAAACTATTTCCCCTTTATCGGCATGGAAGTCCACCCCCTTGAGCACCTCAAGGTTGCCGAAGCTTTTTCTTATTCCCTGCGCCTTAAGTATTTCCATTGGATGTCCTGTCGTGCCGGAATGTCCGCCCGGCCATCATTTTCCCGCAAATTTAGCAAATGTTTTGTTCCGACCTGCATTTCTGCGGGCCTTTCAAGTCAGCGCTTGAAAGATCATATTTCCATGTCGCCAAAGACGAGTTCTTCAATCTTTTGTTAACTTAGTTTCTTGAATATCGCGTCCGGTTCTTGATTATGTTTTTTCCTGTCGGAAAGATGGCGCGGAGCGTCGCTGCCGCTACTGCATAATTGAGAAGTTTTCCCGGAAGTGATATGAAATGCTATGAAAAGATTAGACAGATATCCGGCAAAACCATTCGTCAAACGGGTTTCAGCTGCAAGAATGATCAATTCAAAGGGAAGCGGACGCGGTGCCGTTTCTGAAATAATGATTTCAAATGTTGTCGACTCCTGATGCTATGAGAGACGATGTTCAATCCGGAGAAGATTGGCTGCCGCCGGCTTTGCCATATCGGAAAAGCTGAGTATATTTGCAGTCCTAAGGTAAAGACAAGTACGGGGTGTGGCGCAGTTGGCTAGCGCATCTGCTTTGGGAGCAGAGGGTCCTGTGTTCGAGTCACATTACCCCGACAAGGAAAAGAGCAGAGGAGGATTTCTCCACTGACTTTTTTCTTTTGAAAAAAACTAATCGGGCTCCCGGAAAGATTGACGGAGCCACCCTTCCTCAATGTCAGTTCTGATTCAGGAATGCGCGCACCTTCTCGCAGGCGATGTGATACGATGCCTTGAGCGAACCGACCGACGTGTCCATTATCCCCGATATTTCCTCATATTTGAGATCTTCGAAATAGCGCAGCTGGAATACCATCCTCTGTTTGGGAGGGAGCTTCCCCACAGCCTTTGCGAGAAGACGCTCGGCCTGCGTGGCATCAAAGTACGGATCATCGTCTATCCTGTTCTCTTCCTCGGCGGAAAGGCTCTTGAAGGACAAAACGGCCCGCAGCCTTTGCCTGCGCAGGAAATTCAGAGACTCATTCGTGGCAACGCGCCAAAGCCATGTGAAAAGCCGCGCCTCCCCTCTGAAAGAAGGAAGCGCGGCCCAGATTTTCATGAATATTTCCTGAAGGATGTCGTCAGCGTCATCGTGGCTGCCCGCAAAACGGCGGACATGCCAGTACAGGCGTTCGCTGTAAGCGTCCACAATGGCGTTGAAGGCTTTTTCAAGTTTCCCTTCACCGATCAATGATATGATTTCCGTATCCGTCACCGGTGGAGGGAAAACATCAAAAACTGTTCCTCAGGCAAAAGGGCTAAAGCATGGACTTCACCTGGTTGTAGACATTCTCCGCGGTGAACCCGAGTTTTTCGTCAAGGACCTTGTACGGTGCGGAAAATCCGAAAGTCTCCATGCCGTAAATCTTGCCGTTGTCTCCTACGAGACCCTGCAACGTGCACGGAAGGCCTGCGGTCATGCCGAAAATCCTGGCACCGCACGGAAGCACGGATTCCTGATACTCTTTGCTCTGGCAGCGGAACAGTCCCTCTGAAGGAGCGCTCACGATGCGAAGCTTGACACCGTCTTTACGGAGCAGTTCCGCCCCGGCGGCAAGCGTGGCGACTTCGGATCCCGAAGCGACGAGGATGACGTCCGGATTCTCATCCGCACCGGCGATTATGTACGCACCCTTGCCGGCCCGGGTATAATCCGTGCCTGCGGGAAGAGTGTTTATGTTCTGACGGGAGAAGATGAGACCTGTCGGAGACTGGGTGTTCTCCATGGCAAGCTTCCAGCACTCCGTGGTTTCATAGGAATCCGCAGGACGCAGGACAAGCATGGAATTCTTGCCGTCGTGGCGTTTGAGCTTCTCCATGAGACGTATCTGAGCCTCCTGTTCCACGGGCTCGTGGGTAGGACCGTCCTCTCCTACACGAAAAGCGTCATGAGTCCAGATGAACTTGACCGGAACCTGCATCAGAGCGGCCATGCGCACGGCAGGCTTCATGTAGTCGGAGAACACGAAGAAGGTACCGCAAGCCGCGATAACTCCTCCGTGAAGCGCCATGCCTATGCAGCAGCAGGCCATGGTGAGTTCGGAGACTCCTGCCTGCAGGAAAGCTCCGCTGAAGTCTCCGTGTGAGAAAGCATGGGTCTTCTTTAGGAAGCCGTCCGTCTTGTCCGAGTTGGACAGGTCGGCGGATGCGCAGATCATGTTTTCGACCTGTTCGGCAAGAACGCCCAGTACAGCTGAAGAAGCGGAACGCGTGGAGTCATTCTCCTTCTGTGCGACCTTGGTCCAGTCGACTGCAGGAGCTTCTCCCTTGAGCCATACGGCAAGCTTGGCCGCCTTGTCCGGATTATCCGCAGCCCATTTCGTCTCCTCGGCATAGCGATCGGAGCAAATCTTTTCAAGTTCATGCGCCCGGGCGGAATAAAGAGCCTTCACTTCATCGAATATCGTGAACGGATCGTCCGGATTTCCGCCAAGATGCTTAATGGTGTTCACATAAGCTCCGTCTCCGAGAGGGGCTCCATGAGTCTTGCAGTTACGTTCATAAGAAGAGCCGTCGGCCTTGAGCGCACCCTTCCCCATCACGGTCTTGCCGATGATTATGGTAGGACGGGAAGTCTCGGCTTTCGCCTCACGGATGGCTTCACGGATGGCCTCGGCGTCGTTGCCGTCTATCTCTATGGTCTTCCAGCCCCATGCCTGATACTTCAATGCGGTGTTCTCCGAAGTGACTGCATCGCATTCGGTCGACAGCTGAATGTCGTTCGAGTCGTAGAACATGATGAGGTTGTCAAGCCCGAGCTTTCCGGCCAGACGGCCTGCGCCCTGGGAGATTTCTTCCTGAATGCCTCCGTCGGAGATGAAAGCATAGATTGTCTCCCTGGCGAAAGTGGGATTGCCGGTCCTTGCCGCAAGGAACTTGGCGGCGATGGCCGCCCCGACCGCAAAGGTATGGCCCTGCCCGAGAGGGCCGGAGGTATTTTCTATTCCTCTTGCGACATCGAGTTCAGGATGTCCGTGCGTCGGCGAGCCCCACTGACGCAGCTGCTTCAGTTCGTCCATGCTGTACTTGCCTATGAGGGCGAGCTGGGCATAAAGCATGGGGGCCATGTGGCCTGGATCAAGGAAAAACCGGTCCCTTCCGGCCCATGACGGATTCTTGGGGTCATACTGGAGGAACTCCGAGTATAGGACATTTATGAAATCAGCACCGCCCATTGCTCCGCCGGGATGACCTGACTTAGCTTTTTCAACCATCGCAGCTGCCAGAATGCGGATATTGTCCGCTGCGCGGTTCATTACTTTGATGTCGTTTGCCATATGAACATGAGTTATTTTATTTGTTTATCCTTTCGGTGGATCCTCCAAGCCTGATGGATGGCTTAAGGACAATCTTGGTAGGAGCCTCACCGTTGATCATGCTTGTGAGGAGTTCCACGGACCTGACGCCCAGCTCTCTGAGAGGCTGAACTATGTGGGATACCGTAGTGGTGTAGAGACTGTAGATGTCGCTTTCGTCAAAACCTACTATGGCAAGATCCTGCGGAACTTTCAGACCGAGCTTCTTTATGGCAAGCAAAACCTGCTCGGAAAGCGAATAGGAGGGAAGGAACAGGCCGTCCACTCCACGGGAAACCGCGTCCTTGACTATCTTCTCCACGTCTTCGTATGCAGTGGCATAAGTCGTGTAATGTACCTTGACGCTGTCGTAAAGGTCATTGTCCATCATTGCTTTGCGATAACCGTTCTCTCTCTCGGAGAAGCTGGAAATGCCCAAGGTGTAGGATATCATCTCCACCTTCCTGTAGCCGTTGTCGATCATGGTCTGGGTAGCCATCTGACCGGCCGCAATGTCGTCGAGAAGCACTTTCCCTACGAAGTCCATTTTTTCTATATCTCTGTCAAGCAGAACGATAGGCACCTTGGCGTCTATCGCATGAGAGAGAGAGGATTCACCGTTGGTACAGGGAGCGACGATGATGCCGTCCACATTGTGGGCCAGAACTGCGTCCACGACGCTTGCCAGGCGTTCGGGACTTTCCTCCGAACTTGCGAAAAACACGGTGTATCCGGCCTTTCCGGCTTCTTCTTCAATGCAGCGAGAGATGCCTGCAAAGAATTTGTTGGAAATGTCGTTGGGAATGACGGCGATGGTGTTGGAACGTCCGCTTCTGAGGGATGCGGCGGCGTAGTTGCGCCTGTAGCCGAGCCTGCTCGCGACTTCCAGCACTCTCTGGGCCGTGTTGTGGTTTACAGGACAGTCCAGACGTCCGTCGGGCCCGCGTCTTGCGTTCATGACGAATGACACCAGCGTAACGGAAACTCCCGCCTCCCTGGCGACCTCTCTGATTGTGATTCTTTTCATAATTTATGTTCTTGTTGATTGTTTCAGGATCAATATCTCGGCAGAAAGCCTTTGTCCATCAGCACTTCCGCTATCTGCACGGCATTGGTGGCCGCACCTTTGCGGATGTTGTCGGAGACGCACCAGAAGTTGATGCCGTACTTCACGGTAAGGTCCCTCCTCAGACGGCCTACGAACACATCGTCATGGCCGAGGGAGTTGATGGGCATGGGATATACATTATCGGCGGGGTCGTCCTGGACAGTGACGCCGGGAGCGCTGTCCCAAATAAGGCGTATGGAATCCAAGGATTCGAAATCGTGTTCGAACTCAAGATTCACGGACTCGGAATGACCTCCCAGAACAGGTACGCGAGCACATGTAGGACTCACGCCTATGCTGTTGTCCCTAAGGATTTTGTGGGTTTCGTTCACCATTTTCTCCTCCTCTTTGGTGTATCCGTTCTCAAGAAACACATCGATATGGGGGATGACATTTTCGTCTATGGGATGAGGGAACTTCGCCTTGTATTCTCCCCATTTTTTGCCGCTTCTCTCCTGTTCCATCTGATAGACAGCCTTGCTGCCGGCACCGGTGACCGACTGATATGTGGAAACGACTATCCTCTTCACGCCATATTTGCGGTGCAGCGGTGCGACCGGGAGAAGCATCTGTATGGTGGAACAGTTAGGGTTCGCGATTATGTAATCGTCCGCCGAAAGCACATCGGCATTGACCTCGGGAACAACAAGTTTCTTGGTCGGATCCATCCTCCAGCAAGAGGAATTGTCCACCACACGGCATCCGACAGCCGCAAATCCGGGAGCAAGTTCCCTGGAGACCGAAGCGCCGGCAGAAAAGAGGGCAAGGTCTGGTTTGGCCGCAATCGCGTCAGCCGCACTTATCACGGTGTATTCCTTGCCGTTGAACACAATCTTTTTACCGACGGATCTTTCCGATGCGACGGGATAAAACTCAGTAACCGGGAAATTCCTTTCTGCAAGGACTTCCATCATCCTTGTGCCGACCAATCCCGTCACTCCAACTACTGCAACTTTCATTTTTTTCTCCTGTTTTTATTCTCTACATCAAAATATCATTCAAAACTCCGCTCGCGGTCTGATATGCTCCCGCACCTGCCCCCTGGACTACAAGAGGGGAAGGATAAAACTCCGTGGTGATGATTGCGGAATTGTTGGTGCCGCTCAGACTGTACAGAGGGTGATCGGGGCCGACGGCTTTCAATCCCATGGATGCCCTGTACCCGTCACCGGTCCGGACGAGAGAGGCTATGAATCTCTGCCTCAACCCTTTGGACTCAGCCTCCTTGTACGCTGCGGCAAAAGTGTCTTCTGCAGCGGCAAGTTTGTCGAAGAACTCCGCCACTTTGCCCTTGAAGAATTCGCGACCGAGGATGGGAGTTATGTCCACATCGGCCTCGTCAATGGGTGCCCCGGCCTCGCGGCTTATTATAAGAAGTTTGCGCAACACGTCCCTTCCGCTCAGATCGAGTCTCGGATCGGGTTCGGAATATCCGGCGTCTTTGGCGTACCTCACTATGTCACAGAAGGTCTTCCCGTCCTCTCCTCCTTTGTATGTGGAGAATATGTAGTTCAACGTGCCGGAAAGGACAGCCTCGATTTTGGAAATCCTGTCTCCGGAATTGACGCTGCGCGATATGGATTCAAGGATGGGCAGGGCAGCTCCTACGGTGGTTTCATATTTCAGGGACACTCCGTTGGCCACAGCCGCCGTCTTCAGAGCCTTGTACTGGCTGTACGGTGCGGCGAAGGTAATCTTGTTGCTGGCAACCACGGAATATCCGTTCTCGAAAAGGTTGAGGTATTTGTAGGAAATGTCCGAACTTGCGGTGCAGTCCACGAATATGGAATTCTGCAGAGAGGTTTCCGCCAGTTCCTCGAAGAAAGCCTCGTCCGCCGCGGATTTGCCGGATGCCAGCTGGGCGTCTATGTCCTTGAGTTTAAGGCCCTCCTTGTCGAAGATATATCTGCGGCTGTTGGAAAGGCCGGCCACATGCAGTCTTTTTCCGGTCCGCTCGGCGATTGAGTCCCTGTTCTTGGAAAGAATGTCCAGGAAAGCCTGCCCCACAGTTCCGTAACCGGCTATGAACAGATTGATGTCCTTGTAGCTCGATTTCTCGAAAAATTCGCTGTGGATATACTTGATTGCGGGCTTCACCTCATCGGAAGAAACGATTACCGAGATATTCCTTTCGGAAGAGCCCTGCGCCACGGCACGGACCGCGATGCTTCTCTTTCCGAGAGCCGCCATCATGCGTCCGGTAGTGCCTTCGTGGCCGAGCATGTCGTTCCCGACCAGACATACTATGGAATATCCGGTCTCGACTTTCAGAGGGTTCAGCTTGCCCAGGGAAATCTCGTACGCGAAACACCTGTCCGCAGCCTCCTTGGCCTTGGCGGCGTCTTTTTCGGACACGGCCACGCACATGGTATTCACCGAGGAAGCCTGCGTGATGAGGATGATGCTTACGTCATGTTCGCTCAAAGTCTGGAAAAGACGGTAGGAGAAGCCCGGGACGCCTACCATTCCGCTGCCTTCAAGGGAAAGCAGGGCTATGTTGTCGGAATTCGAAATGCCTATGATGTTGTTCCTGCTCCGGGGAGGGTTCTGCTCGATGACCGTGCCTTCGCCTTCCGGATCGAAAGTACATTTCACATAGATGGGTATGCGCTCATTCACCACAGGCTGTATCGTCGGAGGGTAGATGACCTTCGCCCCGAAGTGCGAGAGTTCCAGTGCAGCCCTGTAGGATATGTGCTTTATCAGGGCGGCGGAAGGGACTACCTTGGGGTCGGCCGTCATCATGCCCGTCACATCTTTCCATGTCTCCAGAGCCCGCGCCTTGCTGCCTACCGCATAAAGGGAAGCGGAGTAGTCGGAGCCGCCCCTTCCGAGCGTGATCATCCTGCCTTTCCCGTCGGAGGCTATGAAGCCCGGGGCGACAAAAAGAGTCTTTATGGGATTGGATTCTATCATATCCTCGACGTTGGCATACGTCGTCTGGAAATCGACGACCTCCTTGCCGTTGTCTGAACGTGTACGTATGATGTTCCGGCTGTCCACCCATTTGGTGGATATTCCTATGGACGCCATCTTGGTGGCGAGTATCCTGCTGGAGATGAGTTCTCCGCAGCCCTGTATCGCATCCAGGCTCGTCTTGCTCAGCTCCCCGAGAAGGAATACTCCGTGGGCGATGCTGGAAAGGTAGCCGAAGGTCTCGTCGCAGGCCTCCAGGGATTCCTCATGCTTCTCGATGGGAAGGAGGGTTTCTATGATCCTATGGTGCCTGTCTTTGAATTCTTCAAGAATATCCTTGTATGATTCGTCTTTTTCCGAAGCGAGCCGTCCGATTCTGATCAATGCGTCAGTAAAGCCGGAGATGGCCGAAACTACAGCTATGGTCTTGTCTCTTTTGACCGCTGAAGCTATGATATCGGCGCACTTGGCCATGTTTGCGGCATCTGCCACAGATGTCCCGCCGAATTTGAGTACCTGCATAAGTTATATTGTCTAAATTAGTTTCTGTTTCAAAGTCCGGCCAGCACGGGGGAGATGATTTCCGTTATCTGATCATATTCAAGCAGGAAACCGTCGTGTCCGTAATGGGATGTTATCATGTGATAGTCGGATCTTTTTATCATGTCTGCCATGGCCTTCATCTCATAGGGAGGAAATATCACGTCCGTGTCTATGGAGATGACCGTGACCCGTCCGATGTCTATGCTGCCCAGCGCCTTTTCCAATCCGCCGCGTCCGCGTCCGGAATTGTGGCTGTCAAGCGCATAGGAAAGATACCAATATGAGTATGCATCGAACCTGTCGGCAAGCTTCTGTCCCTGATATCTCTGGTACGAGGCGCACCGTTCCGCAAAGAGACAGTTCTCGTCCGCTTCAAACTGCTTTCTGTTATAGCCGTCCTCGCATCTGTAAGAGAGCAGCGCAATGGAGCGTGCGCATTTGAGGCCTGCCTTGCCGCCGTCCAGGTCACGGCATTCGCGGAAAGTCGAATCTGCCTCGAGCGCCATTCTCTGGGACTCCTCGAATCCGGAAAGCCATGGAGTTATACGTGCCAGCGTGGCGATGTAGGTCGCATTTTTCACCGCTCCGGGATACATTATGGAGTATTCTATGGCCTGGAAACCTCCGATGCTCGCCCCCACGAGCAGATCTATCTGCTCTATGCCGAGGTGACGGCGGACGAGCTCCAGCCCCCTGACGATGTCCCGCACAGTGATTTTGGGGAAATCGAAAAAGAAGGGACGGCCGGTATCCGGATTTACGGAGGAAGGACCGGTGGAGCCATAGCATGAGCCTATCATGTTGACACATACTACGAAATATTTGCGGGTGTCGATGAGCTTGCCTTCCCCCACCAGTTGCGGCCACCAGTCGGAGGGGTCGGAATTGGCAGTGAGTGCATGGCAGATCCATATCACTTTCTGTCCATGATAACCTCCTTCAGAGCAATGGTAGACGAGATTCAGTCCTTTTATCTCTCCTCCCGCTTCAAGGGGGAACTCTCCGTCATATACAAAACTGCGCTTTTCCATTTTACCGTTTCTTTTTCCACAATGCCACGACCGTCTGGCCGGGATGCAGCTTGACCTTGCGGTTTTTTGCCTTTCCTGTCTTGAAGTTCACCTCATTCGCATATATGCATCGGCTAACCTTCATGTCCGTATTGAACACCACCTTGCGTCTGTGTTTCTTTGAACTCGTGACAATGGTGATGTATGCGTCCGGGGTCTCCATAACCCTCATCGCTATGCCTGTGTAGCGCCTTCTGAAAACCAGGGGACAATCCCTGACCACCGGCGCAAGCTCCTTTCCGAACAGCTTCGAGATTTTGGCGTGATGTCCTGCCTTCAAAGCCCCCATGCCTATGACGGAAGGAATCCACAGCACCGTCCCCCTGCCGTATTTGTTCCTGAGCATCCTCACCGATTCGCCGGAGGCGTCATTGCGCATGATTCCGTTAAAAAGGTGGACCCACATTCTCTTCCTGCCTATTCTGAGCTTGTAGCAGCCCGGACGGCAGTTGTACTCTTCCACATAGCCTCCGAACACGTCCTTCAGAGGGAAGTCCGAACTGAAAACCGAATTGAGGTTTTCATCGTAACAGAAGCTCAATCCTTCTATGATTACCTTACCTCCGCTCTTGACGAATCGGCGTATGGCATCATAATACCTGACCGGGACTGAAAGCTGCCCCGCGAAAACCACGCATCTGCCCTTTCCGCTTTCATCCCATGGATATTCGGAAATCTCCCTGAAATCCGCCTGGATTCCCCTCTCCATGAGCACCTGACAGACAGACAAGGCATCTTTCATGGCACCGCCGCAGTGCCGTACCTCATACTCGTCCTGAGGAAGGTCGTCGCGGCGCAGAACGGATTCGGCTCTGGCAGTGTCCAAGGTATATATCATGGTCACCGGGGAAATGGCCGGGACCGCATCGTCAAACAAAGTTTCGTTGTCTTTCAGACAGGTGGCGATCTCCTTAACGGCAAGCGAGCGTTCCGTCATGTCTCCCTGCATGTTCAGCAAAGACATTTCCCCAGCCCCCATGCCGTCCTTCTTGGAGTTCACCGACTGCATGAACACTCCCTTTGCACCGCTCGCCACGGCAGTCCACACCCACTGCGCCATCTCTTCCGGTGCGGGACTGAAACTCCTGCGGCCCACGTAAAGATTGCTTCCGCCCTGTATGCCCGTGACCCAGAAAGAATCTTTCCCGGAGGCGGAACGGGTCATGTCGCACATGGCGGACACGGCGGTCTCTACGCTGCGGTGGTGATAATCCGACAAATCTATCCCCGGAAGGATGGACAGGCCGTTTTCTATCACTTCATGTGCGGAATCAAGCATCCTTACAAAGGAAGCATCGGCTCCGGGGACGCATTTTTCCGATTCCCCGTGGATTACCTCAAGCGCACGGGAAGAGGCAGACGAAGAGACATCCCATGCGAGAAGACCTTCTTCCGTCCTGTAGCGGAGGACGACCTTTTCACAGAAAAGCTTGTCCTCCGGCAAGGTCACGACTACCTTCATGGCGGAGCATGACGCAGCACGGAATACTTCATCGCAGCAGGAGAGGACTTCCTCGCCGTAGGAGCTGTCAACGGCGATCCTGCACACGTTCATTCCGCAGGAACGCATGGTCCTGAAGGCGCGGTCTATCTGTTCCGCCGTCTGTCCGGGATCTATGTTGAGCAACGCTCCAATCCAAATCATCGGGAATCCTCTTAAAAGGTCTGAATCCGTTATGGCTGTCAGATATACGCCAACGGATACGACCCTATCTAAAACGCTAATATAGTAAGAGGATTTTACATTTTTATGTTTAAACCTAAAAAATTTAGATATTTTTACTCCCAGCAGTCCAGTTTCAGATCCGGGAACATGGAACGATGAAAGACAGGATCTTTCACGCCCGCCCTCTTCTGCCGGCAATAATCATCCAACAGCCGGAAGGCATAGCGGCACAGCAGAGAAATGGCAAAAAGGTTGCACGCCGTCAGCAATGCCATGAACAGATCACCGATGCTCCAGACAAGATCAAGGCTTGCGAACGCTCCGAGGACCACCACGACACCGCCTGACAAGACACGGTAAATCGAAAGCACATATTTCTTTTTGGTCAGGAAGCGTATGTTCACTTCTCCGTAGAAGTAGTTGCCGATTATGCTGCTGTATGCAAAAAGGAATATGGCCAGAGCCACGAAATACTTCCCGAAAGGTCCTATCTCTGATTCCAGAGACGCCTGGGTGAGAGCGATTCCGTTCAGCCCGGAAGACGCAGCATCCACACTGCCGAAAAGGATTATGAACGCCGTGCAGCTGCACACGAGAAGGGTGTCGGTAAACACACCCAACGCCTGTATAAGACCCTGCTTTACAGGGTGGCTGGTGCTCGCGGTAGCTGCGACATTAGGGGCCGAACCTTCGCCGGCTTCATTGGAGAACAGTCCGCGTTTGACCCCGTTCATTATGGTGGCGCCTATGCCTCCCCCGGCTATCTGCCTGATTCCGAAAGCATTCTCGAATATCAGAGCAAGAACTTTCGGAAAAAGCTCTATTCTGCTTATTATCACATACATGGCAAGCACGAGATAGCCTATCGCCATTATGGGGACTATCACGCTGCTGACTTTTGCGATTCTCTGTATGCCCCCGAACACGACGGCGAGGGAGATGACGGCCAGGATGAAGCCCACAATCCGGGGATCGAAACCGAATGCCACATTGAACGCATCGCAGACGGTATTGCTTTGTATGGAGTTGTAGGAGAGACCGAAAGTGAGAGAGATGAGAATCGCGAAAAGCGACGACAGCCAGGGCATCCGCAGTCCTTTAAGAATATAGTATGCCGGGCCTCCTATGAAAGAGTCCTTGGACTTCTTCTTGAAAAGCTGGGCAAGCGTGGACTCGACGAACGCCGTGGAGGAATCCAGCAACGCGACCACCCACATCCAGAACACGGCTCCGGGGCCGCCTACCGCTATGGCAGTAGCCACCCCGGCAAGATTTCCGGTACCCACCCTGGTCGCGACCGATACGGCGAATGACTGGAAAGATGACACATGTTTTCCTCCCTTGTCATGTTTGGACGCAGAATCTCCCAAAAGGCGGAACATCTCCCCGATCATTCTGAACTGGACGCCCCGGGTCTTTATCGTAAACCACAGCGCAGTGCCCAAAAGCGCCGCTATCAGCACATATGCCCACAAGGCGTCGCTGACTTTTGAAACAAATTCCGTCATGATTTCTACGTATGTTCCTGTTTTTTCATAAATTTATAACATGTTTTTGATTTTCCTCCCCATTAAATGAAACTTCTGATTCTTGCTTCCCTTCCGCTGTGCAACGAAGCTGCTCCTGTAACCGTATCATTGTCACGGGATGGTGCTCCGGCCTGCAAACTTTTCCGACCGGATCGACTCCGGCATTTGCAGGTATGTGCCGTTTTTTGTTTAGATTCGCGGACAAATTGCAAATGGTCATGATTACAGACAGCATAAGCGACATAGTGAGGCAAGCTTCCTCCCTGATGGAGGTTAATGACTTCAAAATAGAGGAGAAGGATGGCGTAACCAACATCGTAACTTCCTCGGACATAGCCGTTCAGGATTTTCTGGTTGAGAATCTCGGGAAACTTGTCCCCGGGTCAGGCTTCATCTGTGAAGAAGAAGACCTGCGGGATTCCAGCGAAGAATATGTCTGGATAATCGACCCCATAGACGGTACTCAGAATTACTCCAGAGGTATCCCCGACTGCTGCATTTCCGTAGCCCTCGCCAGAAACATGGAACTCATAGCCGGAGTCGTGTATTCTCCCGGCAGAGGGGAACTTTTCCGCGCCGAAAAAGGCGGAGGAGCATTCCGCAACGGCAAACCCATACATGTGTCCGGCAGAGATTTCTCCAACAGCCTTCTATACACGGCCGCGAGCACATACAGGAAGGAATGGGCGGGATATTGCTTCGACATCATCCGGGACATATACATGGAATGCAACGACCTGCGAAGAAACGGCTCGGCAGCCATAGAGCTATGTCTGCTCGCGTGCGGCTATGCCGAACTATACTTTGAGATGCGTCTCCAGCCCTGGGACTATGCGGCGGCCAGCCTCATTCTGCAGGAGGCGGGAGGATTTGTCGCAACCTTTGACGGTGGCCGGCCCTCGCTCGTGAAAGGCTCAATGGTCGTGGCGGCAAACAAAAAATCTTCTCTGGACCGCTGTCTGGAGAAGATTCATAAACATCTGGACAAATTGCCTTACTGACTCCCTCTACGCCAATGCTGTCAGCACCAGAAGCTGAGCCGCAAGAACCCTCAGGAACATGGACAGAGGATAAACGGTAGCATAGTTGATGGAGGTGTATTCCGTGCCGTAGGCGTTCTGTGCGAATGCCAGAACGGCCGGATCGGTCGTACCTCCGGAAAGCAGACCGCAGATCTGGTAGAAGTTCAGCTTGCAGACATATCTGGCTATAAGTCCCGTGAGAAGAATCGGCACCAAGGTTATTATGGCTCCGTAAAGAATCCACCACCATCCTCCGCCGAGCAGGGATGACACGAAGGTTCTTCCGGCTCCAAGACCTACCGCAGCCAGGAAGAAAGAGATCCCAATCTCCCTTATCATCATGTTAGCGCTCATGGTCGTATAGGTAGTGACGCCGCATCTCGGGCCGAAACATCCTATGAGGATGGCCACTATGAGCGGACCTCCGGCCAGACCGAGCTTGATCGGCTGTGGCAGTCCGGGAATAGGGATAGGGAGACAGCCGAGAATGACTCCGAGCACTATGCCCGCAAAAATAGGTATCATGTTGGGTTTATTCAACGCCGAGGTCGTGTTTCCCACGGTTCTCGCGACTTCGGTTATGCCCTTTTCAGGGCCGACGACAAGGATGGAATCTCCCATCTGGAGAGCAAGTTCACCCGTGGCCACGAGTTCGATGCCGGCTCTGTAGACCCTTGTTACGGAGACACCGTACAGATATCTGAAATTCAAGGTCTTTATCTTTTTCCCAGTCATCTTGGAGTTGGTAACCGCCAGTCTTCTTGCCACAAGGTTGACCTGACCTTCCGTCCAGTCTTCAAAATGCATCTGAGCCTCGCTGCCGAAAACGACCCGGACCTTGTCCACGTTTTTCTGGTTCGTCACCACGAGAATCCTGTCACCTTCTTTGAAAACGGTGTCCTTGGTCGGCGCAAATTCGTCATTGCCCCTCAACAGACGGGAAATAACAGCTTCGTTCATCAGATCGCAGCGAACGACTTCCTTGAGAGTCTTTCCGAATATGGCCGGGTTGGAAACGGTGCAGTACATGCGCATGGCCGTGTCCTCGGAATCTCCGTTCTGCGCATCGAGCTGCTCCTTCTCTTTCTTCAGGTCGATTCTGAATCCGGTCTTGAAGAGCATCATCAGCACGAGCACGCCGAGCACGCCTATGGGATAAGCTACGGCATAAGCTGAGGCAAGCGAGGATGACACCTCCGCACCCGTTCCCTGGCCCATATTGTCTATCACGGTCTGCTGAGCCGCTCCGAGTCCCGGAGTGTTTGTCACGGCTCCGGACATGACGCCCACCATGGTCAGCAGGCTTTCGCCTGTTATGACATGTATCAGATATGCCGCGAGAACCGCCATCAGGATAAGACCGGTAGCAAGCAGATTGAGTTTTACGCCGCCGCTGCGGAATGACTGGAAAAAACCGGGACCGACCTGCAATCCGATCGAGAACACAAAAAGGATGAGACCGAAGTCCTTCATGAATGAAAGTACGGCAGCATCGGGGACAAAACCGAAGTGTCCCATAACGATTCCTACAAAAAGAATCCAGGTAGAGCCTATCGTAATGCCCTTGATGCTGAACTTGCCAATCCAGAGCCCCACGGCGATGGTTATGGCGAACAAAAGGATAGAATACGCTGTTCCGCTTATCATAGCAAAAGCATTAAATAAAATCGCGCCAAAGATAAGCCTATTTTCCGTGGTTTCCTAAAAAAGACCGGGAACAGGACGGATTCCATGAAAGACGGAGCAGGGATAGTCTACCGGTCTTCCTCAGAGGAGCTGTCTTTCTTGTCCTTTTTACCCACCAGCGACACGGACCACAGAATGGCTATGACGGCAAGCGTCACGAGAGCCGCCGTCTTTATCATGCCGACTCCTACCGCCATGCCTATGACTGCAGTGGCGAAAATGCTCGCGGCAGTCGTGATGCCTGTAACTCCGCTGCCCGTCTTCAGTATAAGTCCGGCTCCGATAAAGCCTATGCCGGTAAGAATCTGGGCGGCGATTCTGCCCGGATCTCCGTTCAGCAGATTGGTGTTGGTCTGACAGATATAGATGGAAACGAGGGTGGCAAGGGTGGAGCCTATGCAGATGAGCATGTAGGTCCTCGCACCGACGGGATGTTTGTGGAATGCGCGTTCAGCTCCTATCGCAAAGCCCAGCACAAGGCCTATGCCGAGTCTTATCAGTGCAGTCGTTTCGGTCAACATGGAAACAATAAAAAAATTATGCGGGCACAAATGGCCGGCGGCAGGTTTATGAGGCATCCGGACAAACCGGACAGAAATTTAAAAAGAGAGACGGCAATAAACCGTCTCTCTCGTGGTCCCAGCAGGGCATGATCCTGCGACCCCCTGATTATGAGTCAGATGCTCTAACCAACTGAGCTATGGGACCAAGGTCGGAGCCATGCTTGAACAGCAGTCAGCTGAAGGCTGGAAGACTCCGTTTCTCATTTCGTACAAATATACGAAAAAATTGTCAAACTTTAATCTCCACTTCAACTCCTGAAGGAAGTTCAAGCTTCATAAGTGAATCGACTGTCTTCGCATTGGAATCGTCGATGTCCAGAAGCCTGCAGTATGAGTTGAGCTCAAACTGTTCCCTGGATTTTTTGTTGACGAAGGTTGAACGGTTCACAGTGAATATCTTGGTGCTGGTAGGGAGCGGAATGGGGCCGCACACTTTGGCACCGGTGGAAGACACTGTGTCTGCGATCTTTTTTGCTGATTTGTCAAGCAGCATATGATCGAATGATTTGAGTTTTATTCTTATTTTCTGACTCATTTCAAAATGTCTGTTTAAAAATTACTCGTCATCGCTGTTGGTGTATCCGCTCTTCTCGATGATATCCTTGGCGAGGTTGGCAGGAACTTCGGCATAATGGTCGAAGCTCATGGTGCTGGTCGCACGACCGGAAGAAAGGGTTCTCAGTATGGTAACGTAACCGAACTGCTCCGAAAGCGGAACAAAGGCCTTGATGACTCTGGCTCCGTTTGCAGTGCTGTCCATGGCGTTGATCTGACCGCGGCGACGGTTAAGGTCACCCACGATGTCGCCCATGTACTCTTCGGGAGTGACGACTTCGAGGTCCATGATAGGTTCAAGAAGGACAGGCTTCGCTTTGGGGCAGGCATGACGGAATGCCATACGGGCTGCCATCTCAAATGAAAGCTGGTCAGAGTCGACCGGATGGAAGCTGCCATCGAGCAGAGTGACTTTGAGTGACTGTACTTCGTAACCTGCAAGGACACCGTTGGCCATGGCGGATTCGAAACCTTTCTGCACCGAAGGGACGAACTCCTTCGGAACGTTTCCGCCCTTGACCTGGTTGTCGAACTGAAGTCCGGTGACGCCTTCGTCCGCAGGACCGATTTCCACAACGATATCTGCGAATTTGCCTCGGCCGCCGGTCTGTTTCTTGAAGACTTCGCGGTGCTGCACCGTGGCTGTAATCGCTTCCTTGTAATTGACCTGAGGAGCACCCTGGTTGATCTCTACACCGAATTCACGGCGAAGACGGTCGACGATGATGTCCAAATGAAGCTCGCCCATGCCGCTGATGACAGTCTGGCCGGTCTCATGGTCGGTCTTTACAGTAAATGTAGGATCTTCCTCGGCAAGTTTCGCAAGCGCGATGCCAAGTTTGTCAAGGTCGCCCTGGGTCTTGGGCTCAACGGCGATACCGATGACAGGATCCGGGAATTTCATGGATTCGAGAGTGATGGGATGAGCCTCGTCGCAAATGGTGTCTCCTGTACGGAGATCTTTGAATCCTACTGCCGCGCAGATGTCACCTGCCTCAACGGAATCTATAGGTTTCTGATGGTTGGCATGCATCTGGTACAGACGGGCGATTCTCTCCTTCTTGCCGGTACGTGTGTTAAGCACATAGGAACCTGCATCCACACGGCCTGAATAAGCTCTGAAGAAAGCCAGACGGCCTACGAAAGGATCGGTGGCAATCTTGAACACAAGACCGCAGAAAGGCTCCTCGACCGTGGGACGGCGCTCCTCTTTCTCTTCGGTGTGAGGATTGACTCCTTCGACCGCACCTTTGTCAAGCGGGGAAGGGAGATAACGCATGACCGCGTCAAGCAGGAACTGGACACCCTTGTTCTTGAATGAAGAACCGCAACATGCCGGAACGACCTGCATGGCGATGGTCCCTTTACGAAGAGCAGAGATGATCTCGTTCTCGCTGAGAGAGTCGGGATCTTCAAAATACTTCTCCATGAGAGCCTCGTCACACTCGGCGGCAGCCTCGACAAGTTTGTCTCTCCATCTTTCGACATCATCTTTCATGTCGGCCGGAACATCCTTGACGTCATAGTTCACGAGCTCATCGTCATTTCTGTAATAAATGGCTTTGCGTGAAATGAGGTCAACGATTCCCTGGAATTTATCTTCCGAGCCTATAGGAAGGCAGATGGGCACGGCATTGGCGCCAAGCTTGGTGTGGATTTCCTCGACACAGGCGAGAAAATCGGCGCCCACACGGTCCATCTTGTTCACATAAGCGATCTTCGGAACACCATATTTGTCAGCCTGACGCCATACGGTTTCGGACTGAGGCTGGACTCTGCCCACGGCGCAGAATGTCGCAATCGTTCCGTCAAGGACACGGAGCGAACGCTCCACCTCAACGGTGAAGTCAACGTGGCCGGGAGTGTCGATCAGGTTTATCTGATAGACTTCTCCGTTGTAATGCCAGAATGCGGTGGTCGCGGCGGAAGTGATGGTGATGCCTCTCTCCTGCTCCTGGACCATCCAGTCCATAGTGGCGGCTCCGTCATGGACTTCGCCGATTCTGTGCGTCTTTCCGGTGTAGTAAAGAATACGCTCAGACGTGGTAGTCTTACCGGCATCGATGTGAGCCATGATGCCGATGTTCCTTGTGT
>CAYWPV010000002.1:0-38784 GCA_964460265.1 uncultured Muribaculaceae bacterium
CACAACTACTGCGGCGTGAACTGCGGCATCATGGATCAGTTCGCTTCCGTCTTTGGAAAGGCGGGAAGTCTCATCCGTCTGAACTGCAAGACATTGGAATATAAATATTTTCCTTTCAACCCCAAGGGTTACAGACTTGTCCTGATAGATTCATGCGTAAAGCACGAACTGGCTTCTTCCGCCTACAACAAGCGCCGTCAGTCCTGTGAGAATGCCGCCGCCGCCATCAAGAAGAATCATCCTGAGATAGAATACCTGAGCGACTGCAACAGGCTTTGGCTCGATGAGGTGCGCGGAGAAATTCCCGAGGAAGATTTTCTGAGGGCCGAGTATGTGATAGGAGAAGTCCAGAGAGTTCTGGATGTGTCCGATGCTCTGGAGAGAGGCGACTACGAAACGGTCGGAGAGATGATGTATCAGACTCATTTCGGCCTGAGCAAGCTTTATGAGGTCAGCTGCGAAGAGCTGGATTATCTCAACAAGCTCGCCCGCAAGCACGATGTTACCGGCTCCAGGGTTATGGGCGGCGGCTTCGGAGGCTGCACCATAAACCTTGTCAGGGATGAACTCTATGATTCGTTCGTGAAGGATGCTGTCGACAAATTCACGGAAAAGTTCGGACATGCTCCGAAAGTTTACAATGTGGTAATCAGCGACGGTGCCCGTGAACTTAAATAGGGACTGCTTGACATAAAGACACTCCGTTACTGACGGAAACCGACGAGGGTGGCCGCAACGGTCATCCTCTTTTTTAATTAGAAAAAACTATAAAAAAATGAAAAGACTATTCTGCTCCCTGACAGTCCTGCTGACGCTGGCGACCGGACTCAGAGCCGATGAGGGAATGTGGCTGCTTCCTCTTCTTCAGAAAATGAACGCCGATGCTATGGCCGACCTCGGATGCAGGCTTTCTCCTGAACAGATTTACAGTATAAACAACAGTTCTCTGAAGGATGCGGTCGTGCAGTTCGGAGGCGGCTGTACCGGTGAAGTTATTTCAAAAGAGGGACTTCTGGTTACAAATCACCATTGCGGATATTCGAGCATTCAGAGCCTGTCTTCTCCTGAGCACAATTATCTTGAAGACGGATTCTGGGCAATGAAGAGGACTCAGGAAATACCTGTTCCGGGCCTTACCGTTACTTTCCTGGAGAGAATGACCGATGTCACGGAGGTGATAAACAAAGCTTACGATGCTGCTTTGAAGGAATTTTCCGGAGAGGAAAATGCGGAACAAATCGCCGAGGCTGCCGCCAATGAGGCCAAAAGGGTCCTTGCCGAACAGGCCGAGGCAGACATGCCGTCATGTACGGTCACGGTGACAGGCTTCTACAATAACAACGCCTACTATCTGATAGCATATAAAATTTACAGGGACGTACGGTTCGTGGGAGCTCCGCCCGTGTCTCTCGGAAAGTTCGGTGGCGATACCGACAACTGGGAGTGGCCGCGTCATACCTGCGATTTCTCCATGTTCAGGATTTATGCCGGCAAGGACAATGAACCTGCCGACTATTCGGAAGATAATATCCCTTATGTGCCTAAGCAGGCTTTGAAAATATCCCTTAAAGGCTTGAATGACGGAAATTTTTCAATGATAATCGGCTATCCCGGAAGAACTCAGCGTTTCCAGACTGCCGACCAGCTTGAGTCCATGATGAACATGTACGGAGTAGCCGTAAAGGCCCGTACCGTCCGTCAGAGTGAGATGCTGAAAAGTATGGAAGCGGACCCTGTCATCCGTTTGAAATATGCGAACAAATATGCCAGCTCATCCAATTACTGGAAAAAATGGCAGGGCGAACAGCAGGCCTTTGACAAGCTCAATGTGATAGAAAGAGAACGGGAAAAGGAGTCGGATTTTACCAAATGGGTGAATTCCAACAAGAAAAGAAAGGAAAAGTATGGCGATGCCCTGAAGAATATTTCAGAGGCCGTGGCCAGACAGAGGCCTTCATATCACGATATGTACCTGATCAGCGAGTCTCTGAACAAAATAGGATGTGTTGATGTCGCCTCAGATTTTATAGTCGGATACAGGACTGCCGAAGACAGCCTTTCCTCTGTCAAGGAAGGGCTTGAAGCTGCGAGGGAGGCTTTAAAGGACTATGATCTGCAGACTGAAAAGAACATAGCGGTCGCGCTGCTCGAATTCTACAGGGAAAACGCACGTCCTGAACTATATCTTGACGAAATCGGGGATTTCGCGACCATGGATTTCAAGGAATATGTCGACAAACTTTTCTCTGAAAGCATTTTCGCATCTGAGGAAAACCTAAGGAAAGCAGAGGGCATGACTGCTGAAGATATTCTCCGGGATCCTGCCGTTCTGTTTGTGAATGCCGTGACCGGCAAGATGACTTCCCTGTATCCCGCCGTTATTGAAACCAGAAACCAGCTGAACAGTGGAACAAAGGCTTTTGCCGCAGGGCTTCTCGAGTGGAACAAGGGCAAGGCATCGTATCCTGACGCCAATTTCACCATGAGGCTCACCTACGGCAGCGTGAAATCCTATTCACCTAAAGACGGTGTTCTGTACAAGCATTATACGACGTTGAAAGGGGTCATGGAAAAGGAAAACCCCGACAGCTATGAGTTCAGAGTCCCTTCCAAGCTTAAAGAGCTGTACAAAGCCGCGGACTACGGCAGATACGCCGATGCCGGGGGAGAGCTTCCCGTATGTTTCCTTACCAACTGTGACATCACCGGAGGCAATTCGGGCAGTCCCGTCATGAATGCCGATGGAGAACTTGTAGGATTGGCATTCGACGGCAACTGGGAGTCCATGTCCAGCGATGTGATGTTTGAACCGGATTTGCAGAGATGCATCTGCGTGGACATCCGTTATGTACTTTTTGTTGTGGACAAATTCGGCGGTGCGGGCCATCTGCTGAAGGAAATGGAAATAGTGAAGTAATAAGATGATGAAAAAGGAAGATGTCATAGCGTTGCTGGGAGAGGTGAAGCATCCGGGCAGGAATGACAAGTCGCTGTTGGAGCTCGGCATGGTTGAAAGCGTACAGGTCGAAGGGAACAGGATAAGCGTGGTGCTGTCTTTTCCAAAACGCCGAGATCCTCTTGCCGAGTACCTGACGGGATGCGTGAGGGCGGCGGTTTACAGAAACGCACCTGCCGGAACGGAGATAGAAGTCAAGACTGTCGTTAAGGAAGACCCTGCTCCCAAGAAAAGCAATGTCCTGAACCTTGGACTCGAGGAGTTGAACAATGTCAGGCATATAATAGGCGTCGCTTCCGGCAAGGGAGGCGTTGGAAAGTCCACCGTTGCTGTCAATCTTGCGGTTGCACTCGCCCGGCTCGGATATAAGGTCGGTCTTGCCGATGCTGACGTCTACGGGCCTTCTGTCCCTGTCATGACAGGAACTGAAGGAGCCGTTCCCGATGCCATGGAAGACAACGGCAAGGAGGTCATTCTCCCGATAGAGAAATATGGAGTGAAGTGGATGTCCATAGGTTATTTCGCCAAGGAAGGCCAGGCTCTCATCTGGAGGGGCCCCATGGCGTGCAATGCTCTTAAGCAGATGATTCTTCAGGTGAGATGGGGCGTTTTGGACTATCTGCTTATAGACATGCCTCCGGGAACCGGTGACATACATATAAGCCTGGTCAATGACATTCCTATGGAAGGGGCTGTGATTGTCACTACGCCTCAGGCGGTAGCCCTCTCCGATGTCGAGAAGGGAGCGGATATGTTCCGTAACGAAAAAGTCCGCAAAAAAATCTTCGGCCTTGTGGAAAACATGGCCTGGTTTACACCTGCTGAACTGCCGGAGAACAAGTATTACCTTTTCGGTAAAGACGGCGGCGTCAGAATGGCTGAAAAATACGGAATACCTCTCCTCGGGCAGATACCTATCGTCCAGAGCATCAGGGAAAGCGGGGATGAAGGTGAACCGGCGGCCTTGTCTTCTCGTCCGGACGGGGTCGCATTTGCTGAACTTGCCGGAAGGCTCGTAGACGAAGTTGAAAAGTGAAATGAGGCGTTGCCGTAATGTTTAGACAACCCCCGAAAGTTTTTCCGGCTTTCGGGGGTTGCATTTAGAATTCGGCCTCATTTTCAATCTTTTTTCAGCACGCAACGTCTCCACCAGGCTTCAATGAAACCTGTTCCGTAGCCGTTCAGCTGTACAAAGGCGGCCACAACCGACAGAATCCCCGTTTTCATGTCTCCTCCGTTCTTCCATGATGAATCGGTGAAGATGAGAAAAGCGTAAAGGAAAAGCAGAAACCATGCAGTATGCCATTGAAATCCTGCTAAGAGGAGCGCTGCTGAAGCTATGGTGAATGCCGACGGAAGCAGATGTACTGGTCTCAGAGAGTCGGGATACTTTATGTAAAGCTCGATTCTTGCCATGCCGGAGTGTCTGACCTGACGGAAAAACTGCTTGAAATCCGTTCTGCGCTTGTGCACTACCCACGCTTCGGGAAAGAGCCGGCAGCGGTAGCCTGCTTTGAAAATCCTTATGCTCAAGTCTATGTCTTCACCATAACGCATGTCGGAAAAACCGCCGAGGTCTTCAAAGGCATATTTCCGGATGCCCATGTTGAAGCTTCTGGGGTAGAATCTGTCCAGTTTTTTCTTTCCGCCCCTGATGCCCCCTGTAGTGAAAAACGAGGTCATGGAGTAGTTTATGGCCTTCTGGACAGGCGTGAAACTGTTGTCCGCCCTGTCAGGTCCTCCGAAGGCATCGGCGGGGTCGTTCTCAAGCTCTTTGTCCATGGCTTCAAAGTATCCTCCCGGTACGGTGACATCGGAGTCCAGGAAAATCAGGTATTCCCCTCCCGCTTTTTCCGCTCCATAATTTCTTGTGCCCCCGGGGCCGCTGTTTTCTTTGCTGAAATAGTGCAGATCCAGTCCCTCACCGCCGTTCATATATGCGGATACGACTCCATCGCAGGGAGAACTCGAACCGTCTTCGACTATGATTGTTTCAAAGTCCCGGTAGCTCTGGCGTTTCAGGCTTTCCAGCAGGTCTCTTATTTCCGCCGGTCTGTTGTACACAGGAATTATGAGCGAATATTTCATGAATGGCTATGCTTCTTCGGCTTTTTCCTCGTGTACGGCATCGTTTTCCGCGTCCTGCAGGTCTTCCGTTTTTCCTTTCAGATACGAAGGAAGGTCCATGCCCGCCATTTTGAAGAGGTCTTCAAGCGGAGGAACGGACTTCATCATGCCTGAAATAAAGTTGGAAGTGGAGGTTTTTCCGTTTGCACCTGTGCCGGAATCCCATACGGTAACCTTGTCTATGTTTATGCCTTTCACTGCCTCTACCTGAGTCTTGACAAGTTCAGGAAGTTTGTCGGCGATAAGCATGAGAACAGCCTTTTGAGGGTCTCCTGCCGCGGCCTGGACCATCTGGTTGAAACCTTGCGCCTGTTTGGTCAGGATTTCAAAGGTACCTCTTGCCTGTGCGTCCATCTTTGCGTAGATGGCGTCCGCCTCACCGCGTGCGATTCTTCTGGTTTTTTCAGCTTCGGCTTCGGCCTCTATAATTGCTTTCTCCTTGTCTATTTCAGCGGGGACTACGATGTTGGCGTTCTGAGTGGCTTTTTCCCTTTCGGCGCGCGCCGTTTCTGCATCCCGCTCCGATTTGTAAGCCTCTTCCAATGCTTTGGCGGCCTGGACCTTTTCTGCCGCGACTGCTATGCGTGCCGCTTCAGCCTCCTTCTCCCTTCTGTTTGCATCGGAATTGGCGATGGCGATTTTGGATGTGTTTTCTCCTTCGACCGCAAGAGCGTTGGCTTCTGCTGTTTTTATGCGGGTATCTCTTGTCGTTTCGGCAATCCGGATATCCTTGTCCCTGTCGGCTTCCGCTTTTCCTATTTCACCGAAGCGGTTCTGTTCCGCGACACTCTTCTTGGCATCGTTGATGGCTTTGGCCGCGGCCTCCTTTCCGAGGGCCTCAATGTAGCCGGATTCGTCCCTTATGTCAGTAACATTGACGTTAATTAACTTAAGACCTATTTTTCTAAGTTCCGCTTCCACGTTCTGACTGACGTTGGCGAGGAATTTGTCCCTGTCGGAATTGATTTCCTCAATATCCATAGTCGCTATCACGAGACGCAGCTGTCCGAAGAGGATGTCGGTGGCGATGTTTTGGATATTGTCTACGGAGAGCCCGAGAAGACGCTCCGCCGCGTTTGTCATGCTGTCCGGATCTGTGGATATGCCGACGGTGAAGCGGCAGGGGACGTCCACTCTGATGTTCTGTTTGCTCAGTGCGTTGGTAAGATTGCATTCGATGGATATTGGTTTCAGGTCCAGGAATGCATAGTTCTGGAAGACCGGCCAGATAAATGATGCGCCTCCGTGTATGCAGCGGGCCGATGACGCAGACCCCTGTCTGGTTTTTCCTGTCTTTCCGTAGATGACCAGGATTTTGTCTGACGGACAGCGTTTGTATCGCTTGAGAATTGCCGACAATGTCACGAACAGTACGGCAATGATGATTAGGATGAGATAAGTTTCCATGAATATGGTTTTATTTGGTTGACGGTTCAAGTTTTTCGACGGACAGAGTGCTTTCGTCCAACACGCCGCACACTCTTACGGGTGTGCCTGTCGGGAGGGCGGATTCCGAGTCTGACACGGCGTTGTATTCTCTTATGGAGTTGTTGATGCTTATCTGTACTTTTCCTTCACCGCTTCTTTTTCCCGGTATGGTAAGGTAGACGGTCCCATGGCATCCGACGGCCGATTTGTAGACGTCTATGTTGCCGGATTGCTGCATTCCGTAAAGCCATTTGAACAGCCACATAACGGCCGCCACCAATGCGGCGCCGACGATGAAAGCAATGAGGAAAAGAATAAACTTGGATTGTATCTTATTGTAGTACAGTACTGCTGTCCATCCGAAACCAAGGCAGAAATTTACAAAATTGCGGAAAGTGTAGAGATTCATTCCGGAGCTTGCCTCAGAGATGTCCGCATCTGCAGACAGATCCCACCCGCTGCCGGGTCCTGCATCCGCCCCCTCCGTGTCTGCTCCGATGAAGGTCATGACAGACTGGATGATGAACACGGCCGAAGCGGTGATGGTTATTATCCACAATATTTTCAGTCCCGGCCCCATGGATGACCACCATAACAGATTCATAGCTTTATTGACTTAGTTTTAGTTGTTGATAGAGGTTTCACTAAAATACGAAAAAAATGTCATATGCGTCCGCTCGGCCGTTATGGGCGGAATTTTTCCGTGAGCGAGATGAAGTCCTCCACTCCCAGCCTTTCAGGACGAAGATCGAAAACCGGGTCCGAGACGTTGACGTCCGGATGTCCTGAACAGAGCTGCTTCAGGGAGTTGCGCAGGGTCTTGCGACGTTGGTTGAAGGCTGTCTTCACTATGGTCTTGAACAAGGCCGGATCGCAGCCGAGGTCTTTCCTTCCGTTTCTCCGCAGGCGTATCACCGCGGACTGTACTTTGGGCGGCGGGACGAATGCACCGGAACCGACAGTGAACAGATATTCTATGTCATACCAGGTCTGAAGCAATACTGACAGTATGCCGTAGACCTTGGTGCCGGGCTTCTCGGCTATCCTTTCCGCAACTTCCTTCTGAATCATGCATACGACTTCGGGAATGCTGTCCTTGTAATCGAGAATCCTGAAGAAGATCTGAGAGGAAATGTTGTAAGGAAAATTTCCGATGACACGAAAATCTCCGGTGAAACAGGATCCGAGGTCCATTTTCAGAAAATCGGATTCAATGATTCTGTCACGGGATTCGGGGAAGTGTGTTTTAAGATAGGCCACGGATTCCGGATCTATCTCGACCATTTTGAGGTCGGTGTCCTTCCTTGCGAGCAGGTAGCGGGAAAGTACGCCCATGCCCGGACCTATTTCCAGAACATCGGAAGGGGCATCTTCTTCGGGAATTTCCAAGGCGGCCACTATTGCCCCGGCTATTGACTGATCAGTCAGAAAATGTTGTCCAAGTGACTTTTTGGCCCGTACATCCATAAAAAAGAGATATTGAAGTCTGTTCTATACGCAAAGATATGCGAAAACCCTTTAAAAATATTAAATTTGCAGGCTTATAAGATATCTTTTCATCAGAAGATTATTACTTGCTATGTATAGAACACACACTTGCGGAGAACTGCGTCTGAGCAATGCAGGACAGGAAGCGACCCTCGCCGGATGGGTGCAGAGGAGCCGTAAATTGGGCGGAATGACTTTCATAGACCTTCGTGACCGTTATGGAATAACGCAGCTTGTCATCGGGAGCGATGCAGACAGGACTCTTGCCGAAACCGTTGATTCCCTCGGCAGAGAATATGTAATTCAGGCCAGCGGAACCGTGGTGGAGCGCGAAAACAAGAATCCGAAGATTCCTACGGGCGAGATAGAATTGCAGCTTTCGTCTGTTAAGGTCCTGAACAAGTCCGCAGTGCCTCCTTTCACAATAGAAGATGTGTCTGACGGTGGAGAAGACATAAGGGCCAAGTACCGTTATCTCGATCTTCGAAGAGCCCCTCTGCAGAAAGCGCTCATGCTTCGTCACAGAATAGCCCACGAAGTGAGGAACTTCCTGGACAGCAAAGGATTCATGGAGATAGAGACTCCTTATCTCATCAAGTCCACCCCCGAAGGAGCAAGAGATTTCGTGGTCCCTTCCAGGATGAATCCGGGCCAGTTCTACGCCCTGCCTCAATCTCCCCAGACCTTCAAGCAGCTGCTGATGGTCGCAGGCTATGACCGTTATTTCCAGATAGTAAGATGTTTCCGCGACGAGGATCTGCGTGCCGACAGGCAGCCGGAATTCACCCAGATAGATTGCGAGATGGCATTCGTCGAACAGGAAGATGTGCTTGAGACCTTCGAGGAGATGATGCGTACTCTCTTCAGAAATGTGCTCGGGATAGACATTCCCGCTCCTCTCCCGAGGATGAGCTGGTACGATGCCATGGACAACTACGGTTCCGACAAGCCGGACATCCGTTACGGCATGAAGATTCACGAGCTGACCTCCATGGTCAAAGGCCACGGATTTCCTGTCTTTGATTCATGCGAATATGTTGGCGGCATAGCAGCCGACGGATGTGCGGAATACACCCGCAAGCAGCTTGATGCGCTGACCGAATGGGTCAAACGTCCCCAAGTCGGTGCGAAAGGACTCGTGTATATCAAATATAATGCGGACGGAAGCGTAAAGTCCAGCATGGACAAGTACTATGCTCCCGATGAGGTGAAGGCGATTGCGGAAGCGGCCGGTGCGAAACCCGGAGATCTTGCCCTGATTCTGTGCGGTCCCAAGAGAAAGACGCAGACCATGCTTGGAGTCCTGCGTATAGAAATGGGCAACAGGCTCGGGTATAGAGATCCTAAAGTTTACGCACCTCTGTGGATAGTGGATTTTCCTCTCTTCGAGTGGGATGACGAGACGAACCGCTTCTATGCCATGCATCATCCTTTCACAGCCCCGAAACCTGAACATCTCGAATGGTATTACAGCGACAGAAAGGAAGATCTGGAAAGAGTATGCGCCAATGCCTACGATTTCGTGCTGAACGGCACGGAACTCGGCGGTGGTTCCATAAGGATACATGATGCTGACGTCCAGGAGCGCATGTTCCAGATTCTGGGCATAAGCAGGGAAGATGCCGATTACAAGTTCGGCTTCATAATCAATGCGTTCAAATACGGAGCACCTCCTCACGGAGGACTTGCTTTCGGATTTGACCGCGTGTGTGCTCTGTTCGGCGGCAGTGAGACTATCAGGGACTATATCGCTTTCCCCAAAAACAATCAGGGCAGGGACGTCATGATAGATGCTCCTTCCAGGATAGATCAGGAGCAGCTTGATGAACTGCATCTGGACATACGCCCGTTGAAATAAAGACAATGGCTCTGAGTGCAGAGATAAGGGCCGTATGTTCCGGCTGCGGGGCGGAATCCTTGGTCAAGGTCTACCGCAGCGTCAATGCGGATGAAGACCCTGAACTGAAGGAAAAGGTAAAAGACGGATCCCTTTTTATCTGGGAATGTCCTCGTTGCGGCGTCCACAACTTGACGGGGGCGGATTTTCTGTACCACGATCCGGGCAAAAAGCTCATGATATGGCTTCTTCCGGGCAAGGCGGATTCCGTCTCTGAGTCCCGTCTTGAAAAAATAGCCGGAAATCTGGACAACTACACCTTGCGCAGAGTGGATGATGCCGGCTCCCTTGTGGAGAAAGTCAATATCTTCGATTCCGGGCTTGATGACATGGTTGTGGAAATATGCAAGTATGTCACGAAAATGGAACTTGCCGAGAAAGCCGGCGACAAGGCCGAGGCCATAATGAAGGCTGTATTCCGCTTCTATCGTATGCAGGGGGCCGACAACCGGCTTTTCTTTACTTTCCCGTTGGACGGGAAGATGCAGGCGGTACCGGTCGGGTTCAGCATATATGAAGACAGCAGAGGCATACTCGGGCGCAATCCGGCGATAGCTGAAAGCGTCAAGGGTTTTGCCAAAGTGGATTCAGACTGGACAGCACTTCATTTCAGATAGGTGTCTGATTAAGAATCGCCGGACTGTGGCAATCAGAACTCATCGAACAGGATATGCTCCAGCTGCTTTACGTGGAATGATTTCCTGTGCCAGGGACTGAATCCCCATTTCCGCACGGCCTCTATATGTTCACGTGTCGGATACCCCATGTTCCTGTCCCAGCCGTACATGGGATAATCCGCTGATATCTTCCGCATGAAATCATCCCGATATGTTTTTGCAAGCACGGAAGCTGCGGCTATCGAAGAGAAAAGGGCATCACCGTGCACGATGGTTCTGTAGGGAATGTCCTGGAAAGGCTTGAAGCGGTTCCCGTCTATCAGCAGATAATCCGGCTTTACGGGCAGCTTTTGGACAGCCCTCTGCATGCCCGCTATGGAAGCGGACAGAATGTTTATCCTGTCTATCTCCTCCGCGCTCACGGACTCTACGGCCCATGCGACCGCTTCCTTTTCTATTATTGGGCGAAGTTTTTCGCGGGCTTTTTCGCTCATCTGTTTGGAATCGTTGAGCAGGGGATGAAAGAAATCTTCAGGCAGAATCACAGCGGTGGCGAAAACAGGGCCTGCCAGAGGGCCGCGTCCGGCCTCATCGCATCCGGCTTCAAGCCGTCCTTCTTCAAGGCAGTTTCTGAGATGGTGTTCTTTCATTGTCCGGGAATGATTCCGCAATTTAGCCATAAAAAACAATGCCCGCAAAACTCATCCCCTGGATCTTTTGCGCAACAGCGCAATAATCTCGTCTTTGTCTCTGATCTGCCCTTTTAGAGTATCTATCAATTCGTCTTTGGAGTCCAGCTCTTTTCTGAGGGAAAGCAGTTTGTCGTCATATTCTCTGGACATCGCGCCCAGCTTTTCATTATACTGAGTCTTTGCGTCTTCAAGTTCGGGCGGACAGCTGTCGGACACCGGTCCCAGCATCAGCTCTTCCATGCTTACGGCCAGAATTCCCGCGATGTCCGGCAACCTTTTATATATGATGTCGGTATTGCCCTGCTCGATGCCTCTGTAGGTGTTGCGGTCGATTCCGAGCAGGTCAGCCATCCTTTGCTGAGTGAATCCGTTTTCTTCACGAAGCTTCCGGATACGTTGTTTTATGGTGCGGTTGTCCATATGGCCATGGTTTGCCACAAAAATATCGTATAGAAAAAACAATGGATGACGATAAAAAATATGCAATGACTATAAAAACTTCTCAAGGAGTTAAAAAAGAACGTGTTCAGGTTAAGAAAAAAGAATTCTTTGTTACAAGGCCGTATCCGGCAGCCGATTTCTTCTTGACGTACGGGGAAAAAAATTGACATTTGCCGGAAAACAATATGCATCATGTACGGTAAAAGACATCACCTGCCCGAATGGTATGAAAGTTTTTCACGCCTTATGCTGGAAGACAGACTCTATCTGTATCCCGAAGTAAGTTTCGCGGACGTTTGCTCAGCAATAGCGGCTGATGAAAAGGAACTTGATGAGATGCTGAGAGATACGCTCGGAGTCGGCGGGGATGAACTGATGGAAAGTTTTCGCCGTTCCGATGTGGAAAACCTATTGCTTTTACGCATATAATTATTTAGTTTTGTAAGAGGCCGTTGCGTTTCGTCCTGCTTTACGGGGCGCATCCGGCATACGGAAAAAGAGAAAGAAACAAACTAATAACACACAGAATGAAAAACTACGAAACAAAGGACATCAGAAATGTGGTGTTGCTCGGAAGTGCCAAGTCGGGCAAGACGACGATTTCCGAGGCCATGCTCTATGAAGGAAAAGTTATCGACAGGCGCGGAACTGTCGAGGCAGGTACGACCATGTCGGACAACACTGAATTCGAGCGCGTCAACCAGAAGTCTGTCTACGCCACTCCTCTGTATGCCGAGTTCATGAATACGAAATTCAATATAATCGATGCTCCGGGTTCCGATGATTTCATAGGAGGCGCGGTTTCCGCGTTTAAGGTATGCGAAACCGGCATTCTTGCGGTGAACGCCCAGCAGGGAGTGGAAGTCGGAACTACAATCTTCGCCCGTTATGCGAAAAAATACGGCATTCCTCTAATAGTAGCCGTCAATCAGCTTGACCATGAAAAGTGTGACTGGGACCAGACCAGGACCAGTCTCAAGGAAGAGTTCGGAAAGTCATTGGCATTCGTGCAGTTCCCCGTGAACCCCGGTCCGTCGTTCAACAGCTTCATCGATGTGCTTACGATGAAATATTATGTGTTCAAAGACGATAACGGCACGAGAGAGGAGCATGAAATCCCCGCGGAATATGCGGAACAGGCGGAATCCATGCATCAGGAGCTTATGGAAACCGCCGCGATGGGCAAGGATGAACTTCTGGAGAAGTTTTTCGACACGATGGACCTTAGCATCGATGAGATTCGCGAAGGTTTGTCCGAAGGTGTCAGAAAAGGCATAATCAATCCCGTTTTCTGTCTTTCCGCCAAGAAGGACATCGGCATCAAGAGGCTCATGGAGTTTGTCATAAACGTCGCTCCGTCTCCGGAGGGCAAGCTGGCCAGAACCGTCGATGGCAAGGAAGTCCCGTGCAAATCGGATGCTCCCGTGAGTCTGTTCATTTTCAAGACTTGCGTTGAACAGCATCTCGGAGATGTCTCCTATTTCAAAGTGATGACCGGCATTCTCAAGGAAGGAGTGGATCTTGTGAATCCGGAGTCGGGCAACAGTGAAAGGCTTTCCGCCATTTACGCTGTGGCCGGTGCCAAAAAGGAGAAGGTTTCCCAGATTTGCGCCGGAGATATCGGCTGTGTCATGAAACTCAAGGCCGGCAAGACCGACGTGACGCTCGGAGAGCCCGGCGTGGAAGCCTATGAGCACATGGTGTTCCCTCAGCCCAAATACCGTTGTGCGGTGAAGGCTGTGGACAAGAACGATGAGGCCAAGGTAGGGGATGCCCTCAACAAGATAGCGGCGCAGGATCCGACCATAATCGTAGAATATTCCAAGGAGCTGCGTCAGACCATACTTAGCGGCCAGGGCGAGCAGCATATCAATCTGGTGAAATGGAGGCTCAAGAACGAGTTCAAGCTCGATGTGGAACTGATTGCCCCCAAAGTACCGTACAGGGAGACTATCACCAAGGTTGCGACCGCACAGTACCGTCACAAGAAACAGTCAGGCGGCGCCGGTCAGTTCGGAGAGGTGCATCTGCTCGTCTGTCCTTATGTTGAGGGCGAGCCTGCTCCTACCAAATTCAAGATAGACGGCAAGGATACGGTACTTAACATAAAGAGTTCCGAATCCTATGATCTCGAATGGGGTGGAAAACTGGAGTTCTACAACTGCGTGGTCGGCGGTGCGATCGATGTCGGGTTCATGCCGGCCATTCTGAAAGGTATCAATGAAAAAATGACGGAAGGCCCTCTTACAGGGTCCTATGCCCGCGATATCAGAGTCTATGTCTATGACGGAAAGATGCACCCGGTGGATTCCAAGGAAATAGCCTTCATCGTGGCCGGACGCAACGCGTTCAAAGAGGCATTCCGCAATGCGGGCCCCAAGATTCTTGAACCCATATACAATGTGGACATAATCACGCCGTCCGACTATGTAGGACCCTGCATGTCCGATCTCAATACCCGCAGAGGAATGATTGTCAATCAGGAGATGGACGGGCGGTTCACTATTCTTCATGCCAAGGTGCCCCTTGCGGAGCTGTACAGGTATTCGACCACTCTGAGTTCCTTAACGGGAGGTTCGGCTACGTTCACCATGAATTTCGATGATTATCAGCCTGTCCCCAGCGATGTCCAGAACAAGCTTCTGGCCGAATATGCTGCCACTCAACAGGATGAAGAAGCATAAGAGATAATTTTTTTGAGAGGGATGCGAAAGCGTTCCTCTTTTTTCTGTTTTTAGCGAACTAAAACTTATATTTGTAAAATCTCAATCCTATGCGACTTCTACTGCACGGAGGAATACTTTCGGACTACAGCAGGGCGGACATTCTGATCGAGGATGGCCGTATAAAGGAAATTTCTTCATCGATACCATATACGGATGGCACAGAGACGGCGGACGTGTCGGGATGTCTTGTGACTTCCGCCCTGGCCGATGTGCATGTTCATTTCCGCGAGCCGGGCCATCCTGAGAAGGAGACCGTGAAAAGCGGATCCATGGCTGCGGCCAAAGGCGGATATTCGGTCGTGTGTGCGATGCCCAATCTGGATCCCGCGCCTGACAGCCCGGAGCATATAGCTGTGGAACAGGCTATAATAGACAAGGATGCCGTGGTGGACGTGTTGCCTTATGCGACGATTACGCTTGGACGCAAAGGGCACAGCGTCGTTGATATGGGGGCGCTTAAGGATAAATGCGTCGCATTTTCCGATGACGGGAGCGGAGTGCAGGAAGACGGTGTCATGGCGGAGGCCATGAGAAAGGCCGCGGAACTGGATTGCATCGTTGCCGCACATTGCGAGGACAACTCGTTGCTTAACGGCGGCTATATCCATGACGGTCGTTACTGCATGGAACACGGGCACAGAGGAATATCATCTGCAAGCGAATGGAAGCAGATCGAGCGGGATCTTAAGCTCTGCGCGGAAAGCGGATGCCGTTATCATGTCTGCCACATTTCCACACGGGAGAGCGTCGAATTGATAAGGGATGCCAAGGCAAGGGGCGTCAACGTAACATGTGAGACGGCTCCCCATTATCTTGTGCTGTGTGAAGATGACCTCCGGGAGGACGGACGTTTCAAGATGAATCCTCCCCTCAGGAGTGCCGATGACAGAAAAGCGCTCATCGAAGGCGTTGAAGACGGCACCATAGACCTTATTGCCACGGATCATGCGCCTCATACTGCCGAAGAGAAGTCGAGAGGACTGGCGTGCAGTGCAATGGGGGTCAGCGGACTCGAGGCGGCGTTTCCGGTGCTTTATACACATCTTGTGGAAAAGGGAGTGATAAGCCTCGGGCGGCTTCTGGAGCTGATGAGTGCCAATCCCAGAAAGGTATTCCGGCTTGGAGGCTCTCTGTCGGAGGGTGAGGATGCCGACATAGCGGTTTTTGACATCACGAACCCCTTCAGGATAGACGGGCATTCTTTTGTGTCTAAAGGGAAATCCACTCCTTTCGACGGGATGGAAGTAAAGGGTAAATGCCTTCTTACTCTTTTAAGGGGAAAAACTGTTTACCGGGCATGAAAAAGGAACTTTTTACGATAGAAAGCAATGAGCTTGTGGCCAAAGGGACTTTCCGCATGGTGCTCCGATCGGGAACATTCAGAAAAATGCGGTGCGGTCAGTTTGTGGACATAGCCTTGGACGGGCGTTTTCTGCGCCGTCCCATTTCCGTATGCGACAGTTCGGACGGAGTGCTGACACTGCTCTACAAGACCGTAGGGGACGGAACCTTCCAGATGTCGGACATGCATGCCGGAGAAGTACTGGACATCCTTACCGGACTTGGAAACGGCTTCGATGTGTCGGCCTGTTCGGAATCTGCTCTTCTTCTTGGCGGAGGCATAGGGACAGCTCCTCTTTATCAGCTTGCCCGTGAGCTTGTGGCCGATGGCAGAAAAGTCCATGTGGTGTGCGGTTTCAACACGGCAGACGAAATGGTTCTTTATAAGGAACTGAAGGCTGTCGGAGCGGATGTGGCAGTTGCCACACTTGACGGCAGCTGCGGTGTCAGGGGGTTTGTAACGGATGCCTATGCCGCTGCTCCTCAGGCCTATGACTATTATTATGTATGCGGTCCCATGCCTATGGAGAAAGCGGTGTGGCGGCAGTTTTCCGGAAAAGGGGAGTTTTCTCTGGAAGAGAGGATGGGCTGCGGTACGGGAATCTGCTACGGATGCAGTGTCATGACGGCTTCAGGGTCCAAAAGAGTATGCAAAGACGGACCTGTGTTCAGAAAGGAGGAACTTTTATGGCAGGAAACAGATTAGAGGTAGAATTGGCGGGAATCCGTTTTTCGAATCCTGTCATCCCCGCGAGCGGAACATTCGGTTTCGGGATGGAGATGAAGGATGCCTTCGACATCGGTATGCTCGGCGGCATAAGCCTGAAGGGCACTACTGAAAAACCTCGTTACGGCAATCCTCTCCCGAGGATAGCGGAGTGCAGAGGAGGCATGATCAATTCGGTGGGTTTGCAGAATCCCGGAATTGAAGCGCTTGTCAACGAGAAAGTTCCGGAGTTGAGAAAGTATTATCACGGGGTAGTGATAGCCAACATCAGCGGTTTCTCCCTTGTAGAATATGAACGCTGCTGCTCCATGGCGGATGCCTGCGAGGGGATAGACATGATAGAAGTGAACGTTTCCTGTCCTAATGTCCACAACGGAGGGATGGCGTTCGGTACCGATCCTTCTTCTGCCGCTGAGGTAACCGCTGCGGTGAAGAAGAAAGTAAAAAAGCCGGTCTTCATAAAATTGAGCCCCAATGTGACAGATATAGTGGCCATAGCGAAGGCATGTGAAGATGCGGGAGCCGACGGCCTTACTGTTGTGAACACTTTCCTTGGAATGAGGATAGACATAAAGAGGAGAAAACCGGTGATTGCGAACACGATGGGAGGTTTTTCCGGACAGGCCATATTTCCTGTCGCTCTCAGAATGGTCTATCAAGTCTCCAAAGCATGCTCCGTTCCTGTCATCGGATGCGGGGGCGTCTCCTGTGCCGAAGATGTGACGGAGATGATGATGGCGGGGGCCAAGGCAGTGCAGATAGGAGCGGAAAATCTGCGAAATCCTTTTGTGTGCAAAGAGATAGTGGAAAGGTTGCCCTCGCTGCTGGACTCTTTGGGAGCAAGAGATATAAATGAAATAACAGCTATAATCTGACATGGCAAAAGATGTGATAATCGCCTGCGATTTCAACGGCAGGGAAGCAACCTTGGATTTTTTGGACAAATTTCCGTACGGAGAGAAACCTTTCGTCAAAATCGGAATGGAGCTTTTTTATTCCTGCGGTCCTGACATTGTCCGTGAAATAAAAAAGCGTGGACACAGGATTTTCCTGGATCTCAAACTCCATGACATTCCGAATACGGTGAGGAAAACCATGAAGGTTCTTTCTTCTCTGGATGTGGACATGGTAAATGTCCATGCGGCAGGTACCGTAGAGATGATGAAGGCGGCACTTGAAGGGCTGGTGCGTGAAGACGGCGGCAGACCTTTGATCGTAGCCGTTACCCAGCTTACCTCCACGAGCGAAGAGAGAATGCGCAGGGAACTTATGATAGAGGCGTCTGTTCAGGATGTCGTGGTGAAGTATGCCTCGAATGCCCGTGAAGCGGGGCTTGACGGGGTTGTATGCTCTCCGCTTGAGGCCGGTCTTGTAAAGAAGGCATGCGGGGAGTCTTTCCTTACGGTGACACCGGGCATACGCTTCGCCGATTCGGCATCCGATGACCAGGTGAGGGTAACCACGCCTGCCAAAGCACGCGAAATCGGATCGGATTACATCGTGGTCGGCAGACCGGTTACCGCTGCCGTGAATCCTGTGGAAGCGTACAGGAAATGCGTGAAGGAATTTCTCGCTGTCTAATGCTTGATATAATCATACAAATATGCCAAACGAAAAGACGATAGCCGCTGATCTGCTCTCAATCGGCGCTGTATTTCTAAGACCGGAGCAGCCGTTTACCTGGGCGAGCGGAATCAAAAGCCCTATCTATTGCGACAACAGGCTTACTCTTTCTTATCCGGAAGTGCGCAACCATGTGGAGGAAGGACTTGCCGGCATCGTGAAGGAATATTATCCTTCCGTGCAGATGCTCATGGGTACTTCCACGGCGGGGATAGCCCATGCTGCCCTCACCGCATCGATTCTCGGCCTGCCTATGGGATATGTCAGAGGAGAGGCCAAGACTCACGGTAGAACCAACAGGATTGAAGGGAAGATGGACCAGGGGACAAGAGTCGTCGTGATAGAGGATCTCATCTCCACCGGAGGCAGTGCCGTGGAAGTGGTCGATGCGCTCCGGGAAGCCGGCGCTGAAGTGCTCGGCATAGCGAGCATATTCACTTACGGGATGAAGAAGGGACTTGATCGCATAGCGGCTGCACATACCGTAAACCACTCTCTCTGCAATCTTGACGTGCTTGTGGAGGTGGCTGCGGAGAAAGGCTATGTCGATGTGTCGGCAAAAGCGCGGATTCTGGCTTTCAGGGACAATCCTTCCGATGAAAGCTGGATAGGAAAATGATTGAACTAGACAAATACGGACACGATGATGAAGCACTTGATTGACCCTACCGATCTCACAAAGCAGGAGACCGATGATATTATTTCTCTCGCTGAGAATATCATAGCGGACAGAGAAAGTTACAGCGAGGTTATGAAGCACAGAAAGCTCGCCACCTTGTTTTACGAACCGAGCACCCGTACCCGTCTCAGCTTTACTGCGGCGATGATGGAACTCGGCGGCAATGTTCTGGGCTTTTCCGATGCCAAGAATTCTTCCGTCAGCAAAGGGGAGACCGTAAGCGACACGGTAAGGGTCGTGGGCTGTTTCGCCGACGTGATAGCGATGAGGCATCCTATAGAAGGAGCGCCGTCAGTAGCCGCGGAGGTTTCCGATGTCCCCATTATCAATGCGGGGGACGGAAGCCACAGCCATCCGACCCAGACACTTACGGATTTGCTGACGATAAAGCGCGAGCTCGGCCATATAGACAACATCACGATAGGATTCTGCGGTGACCTCCGTTTCGGAAGAACGGTACATTCGCTTATAAAAGCCCTGGCGCGTTACAAAGGAATCAAGATCATCCTGATAGCGCCCGATGAGCTTAGGCTGCCTGACTATATAAAGCAGGATGTGTGTGACTTCGGCAGACAGGAGTACAGGGAAGTCAGCACGATTGACGAGGTCATAGGCGATTTGGACGTGCTTTACATGACGAGGGTCCAGAAGGAAAGGTTTCTTGACGAGGATGAGTTCGACAGGGTGAAGGACAGTTTTGTCCTGGATGCCAGAAGGATGTCCATGGCCAAGGAAAAGATGGCCGTGCTGCATCCCCTGCCCCGTGTGAACGAAATACTTCCGGAGGTGGATTCAGATCCGAGAGCCGCTTATTTCAGACAGGTGGAAAACGGAAAGTTCGTGAGAATGGCCTTGATCTGCAAGCTGCTGGAATGGAAGAACGATCCTGCCCACGGTATGCCTGCGAGGGAAGACGTGTTCACAGACCCCTCGCTCCATTGCGACAACAAGAAATGCATCTGCAACAATGAGCATATAACTCCGCTGTTCCATCGTACGGCGGGGGGTACGGTACGCTGCCGTTACTGCGACTCCAAGATAAAGTAAAGAAACCGGATGCAGAACAGCAACAGAAAAGGTGACCCGAAGAGGCCACCTTTTCTGTTGCTGTAAACTCGGTTCTGTCTATCTGTACTGTGCGAACTCCACGTCTTTCTCGGCGCGCGCCGCAAGTTCCTTGTCCTGCTTGCGTACTTTTGAAAGATTCTTTTCCACTCCTTCCGCATCGCCTTTGCGGGCGGCTATTATGGCACGGAGGTAGTTGGAATGGCCGCACTGGCAGGTGAGGGTCTTTTCAGCCTTGTCAAGGTCTCCTGTGAGAATCTGTGCGAGCGCGGGGTTGATGCCGTTCATACCGTCAAGCTCTTTGGCGGCCTTGTCATAATTGCCGCTGAGGATGTCTATGATGCCCTGGTTGTATTTGGCATAGATGGACTCCGACTTGCTGAAATTCTTCTCGGCAGCTTCATAGTTGCCTTTCTCGAGAGCGATGGCACCGATGGCGAGGTTATACTCGTCGCTGTCCTTGTCGCCATAGGCGTTGAAAGCCTTTTCGGCCTTGTCAAGCTGTCCTTCATAAAGATATGTGACGCCGAGGTTGTACTGAGCTCTCTGGCTGCCATATTTGCTGACGGCTTTGTTGTAAAGGCTGATCTTCTTGTCGAAATCATTGACCAGTGTAGCGGCACGCAGGAGAGCTTCTTCATCGAGGACATCCATATTTTCGTCCACAAGCTTCACAAGCTCTTCAGGAGTGTAGTTCTTGTATTCGACGTTAGCTATGAATCTTGCGCGGCGCAGCTCAGGAAGCACGCCTTTCTTGAGAGAGGTGTAGACTTCTGAAAGGTTCTTGATTTCCCTTTCTCTGACTGCGGGGTCGCTGTACATGTTCAGGACTCTGAGGATGAGGTCCCTGTCCTCAATATCGGACTTGGACACGAGGTCCTGGAATCCTTCCCAGTCCTGTCCTTTGCTCAGGACGGTAGTTTCTGCCACGTCCTTGCCCTTGGTCACTTTTTCGAAAGCTTTGTCCGCGGACTGTGAACGTCTGTCGGAAAGCTTTGCGTTCAGTTTTTCTCCGCCGTCAGGTGAAGCATAGGCGATGACCTCGGTGCCGGTCAGAGTTTTCCTGTCATTGTTCTTTATTTCGTCAAGAGCAGCCTGAAAATCCTTGATGGACTGCGAGCTGAGCTGTCTGCCGGCAACATCTGCCGAGTTGATGCCGTAGAGAATCTGTCCCTCTTCGGTCTGTTTCAGGATTTCCTGGTAGTTGTCTGCCAGATATGGAACGGAAGCTCCGGTATGAGCAAGCATGTATGTGGTGTTCACACCGTCAGCGATTTTTCTTGCCGGTATATTGTAGGTCTTTCCGTTGTACCTGACTTTGCCGCGGAGTTCCAGATAGGACTGCTCCATTCCTTCTGCATAGTCAAAATGCACCTTCTCTCGCAGGGTCTGTCCTTTCGATGAAACAGTCTTGTAGTTGTCCTTTACTTTTTCACCCTGGTAAGTAACGGTCTTTGCAGTAGCCTCGCCGCCACCGTAGACAAGCACGGGGGTGACTTCAAGGATAGCCTTCGGATGGAAATATCCGTCGGGGAAAGTTGCGGAAACGGTGGCGTCTACGCCTCCGGCAACAGCTTCAAGCACTACAGGGTCGCTTGTAATTTTGACATTGTCGTACATCTCCGCCATTTTTGAAGCGGAAGAGCACGCGACGGCCACAGAGCCAAGGAGAGCGGCCGCCAGAATTTTCATACCTTTTTCCATAGTAATACAAGGTTTATTGTTTCAACAGTTTGTCTAAATTCCAAACCACGAAGATAAAGATATTTTTCATTTGCCAATGGAAAGATGCGAAAAAGTTTGATAAAATCAAAAGTGCTTCTAACTTTGTCCAAATGGACACTCAGGATCTACAAAGATTAAAAAACAAGTTCGACATAGTAGGCAATGACGCGGCTCTGAACACTGCGTTGGAGACGGCCGTAGCCGTTGCTCCTACCGATTTGACGGTACTTGTTGTCGGAGAAAGCGGGGTCGGAAAGGAAAACATACCTAAGATAATCCATCAATACAGTCTGAGGAAAAACGGCAAATATTTCGCTGTCAACTGCGGAGCCATTCCGGAGGGTACGATAGAAAGCGAGCTCTTCGGTCATGAGAAAGGGGCTTTCACAGGAGCCGTAGGGGACAGGAAAGGCTATTTCGAAGAAGCGGACGGAGGTACTCTTTTCCTTGACGAGATAGGTGAGCTCCCTCTTCCGTTCCAGGCGAAGCTTCTCCGCGTGCTGCAGTCGGGCGAGTTCACCAGAGTGGGATCTTCCAAAGTCAGCAAGACGGACGTAAGGGTGATAGCCGCGACGAATGTGGATCTCAGATATGCGGTTTCCCACGGAAAATTCAGACCCGATCTGTATTACAGGCTGAATGCGGTGCAGATAAACATGCCCGCGCTCAGAGATATGAAGGATGATATCTATTTATTGTTCAGGAAGTTCGCTTCCGATTACTCGGAAAAATTCGGAATGCGGAAGATAAACCTGACCAGGGATGCTATAGAGTTGCTGAGAAACTACAGATGGCCTGGAAACATCAGGCAGTTGAAAAACATCGCCGAAACGGTGGAAGTGCTGGAATCCGGAAAATCGAGCCCTGCGGAAAGGGTGGAGATAGACGCCGGGACGCTTTCGGCGTACATTCCGAAGGATGATCCGTCAGGCAGTCTTCCCGTGATGTACGATGACAGGCAGGGCGGCGGATCCCTGTCGGACGATGACAGGCAGCAGATTTTCTCCGCCATATACAAACTCAGTTCCGAAGTGCGGGACCTGAAAAAGGAGCTTGCCGAGCTGGGGGGCTCCCATATTGACCGGCATACGTCCATCCAGACTCGGAACGGAGGAAATCTCATAGCCAAATCATATACGGAAGGTGGTTCGGAGGATAATGTCGATGTCCAGGATGACGCCCCGTCCGGGACAGGGATAGAAATCGAAGGCAAGTCCAGAAGGGAGGACAGCGACAATCTTTCCATTACGGCCAACAGCGATGATCTCATCCGCAAAGCCCTCATAAAGCACAACGGCAACAGGAAGAAGGCTGCGGAGGAGCTGGGCATATCTGAAAGGACGTTGTACAGGAAGCTTCCTCCGGAATTCAAAAACGGCAGAAGCCATGGTCAGGCGTAGCGGTGCGGCGGCCTTGATAGTGGCCGTTCTGGTGTCTTTTGCGTTGTACGGTTGCGGAATCTACTCTTTCTCCGGGACTTCCATACAGCCTGACGTCCATTCTGTGACGATAGATCTTTTCGAGTACAAGGCTCTGAGGGTTAATCCGTCTCTTGCAACTGACATGACTGAGGGGCTCAAGGACAAGTTCAGGAGGATGACCCGTCTGGAACAGGTGGACATGGACGGCGACCTGGAGATATCGGGCACCGTAACCGGTTATGATCTGAAAGCGACTGCCGTCACCGCGGGAGAAGTCGCCGCCATGAACAGGCTGACGGTTACCATTCAGGTGAACTATACCAACAGGAAGTATCCGGAAGAAGATTTCGAAAGGTCTTTTTCCGCATACTCCGACTATGATTCCAACCAGACGTTTGACGCGGTGGAAGGAAGTCTGTGCGAAGATATCGTCGAGCAGCTTTCTGAACTGGTGCTCAACGCCACGGTGGCAAACTGGTAAGCTATGACGGATTACATTGACATAAGGAAACTTACGATAGACGAACTTGCCGGAGTCGTCACCCTCTACCCATGGTACGGGGCAGCGAGGATGGAACTTTGCCGCCGGATGTCCCGGATAGCCGGGGAAAACTGGGGCAAGGCCGAGTATGCGTCAGCTGCGCTGTATGTGGAAGACCGGAGGCTCGTGTGCGACATTTATCGCTCGAAATCGGAGGAGGATTACTCGGACAAGGATCTGGAGAAGCTACTCAAGACATACATAGGGGACGACAAGGCGCAGGAGCGTGAAGAAGGCCGGGTCAGGGTCGTCGGGGGAGATTATTTTTCCCAGGCCCAGTACGCCGATGTCCGGCGCGTGGAGGACAATGTCTTTTCGAAGTTCGCTTCCATGGCGAGATCGGAGAAGTCGGACGCCGGCGCTGCCGATGAACTCGGTGATGAGTTCTGCACGGAAACACTGGCGCAAATCTATGCTGATCAGGGCTATTACGAACAGGCAAAGCACATTTATTCCCAACTTCGCTTGAATATGCCGGAAAAAAATGCTTACTTTGCAAGCCTTATCGAAAGGATAGACCAATTGGAAAACAAATAATTTCGAGATTATAATGAATACAGTTTTTGTGATTCTTACGATTCTGATTGTCATAGCTTGTGTGCTGCTGACGATTGTCATTCTTCTCCAGAACGGTAAAGGAGACGGCCTGGCAAGCAATTTCGTAGCGGCCAATCAGACCTTCGGAGTCAGACAGACTGCGAACATGCTTGAGAAAGTGACATGGGGACTTGTGGCTTTTGTACTTGTGGTCTCCATCATTTCTTCATTCACGCTGGGCAATCCCGGCAATGCCAATGACTATACGGAGCAGATAGAAAACGCCGCTTCCGCTCAGCAGCCGGCTTTCCCTTCGGCACCGTCGGAGCAGACCGCTCCTGCCGCGGGCAGCGATTCGCTTTCCAGGTAAGCAGTATTGAATCCTGTACTGACATTTTGTCAGTATAAATCCTTTGGAATACATTTTGACTTTGAGCCGTTTGCTTTTCGGAGCGGACGGCTGTTTAAGCTTGTGTTCCGAAGAGTTTAAAAGGAGAGCAATACATTATGGAAAATACGAACAATAACAACAACGACAAGTACCAGTTCCTTTCGCGCTTTGCGGTCAATCTGAACGACATGGCCGCCAAAGGCAAGCTGGACCCCGTGATAGGCAGGGACGATGAAATCAGACGTGTGCTTCAGATCCTCAGCAGGAGGACGAAGAACAATCCTATTCTGGTAGGTGAGCCGGGCGTGGGCAAAACCGCCATTTCAGAAGGCATAGCCGAGAAGATAGTCGACGGGAGCGTTCCTGAAAATCTGAAGGACAGAGTGATCTACTCTCTGGACATGGGTGCCCTTATCGCGGGTGCGAAGTATCAGGGCGAATTTGAAGAGAGGCTTAAGGGTGTCGTGAAGGAGGTCGTGGACAGCGAAGGAAAGATTATACTTTTCATAGATGAAATCCATACCCTCGTAGGTGCCGGCAAGTCGTCGGGGGCGATGGATGCTTCCAATATTCTGAAGCCCGCTCTGGCCAGAGGTGAGCTGAGGACAATCGGCTCGACTACCCTGGAGGAATACCAGAAATACTTCGAAGCCGACAAGGCATTGGAACGCCGGTTCCAGATGGTCATGATCGATGAGCCCACTCCGGCAGAATCCATATCCATCCTCAGAGGCCTTAAGGAAAAGTATGAGAACCATCACAAGGTGCGTATCGAAGACGATGCGCTCATAGCTGCGGTGAACCTTTCGCACAGATACATCACCAACCGTTTCCTGCCGGACAAGGCAATCGACCTTGTGGATGAGGCTGCTGCAAAATTGCGTCTGGAAATGAATTCCGTGCCGGAGCCCATAGCTGAGCTCAACAGCAAGATTAAGCAGCTGGAGATAGAGAAGGAGGCGATCAAACGCGAAGGCGTTTCCCTCAAGTCCGAAAAGATAGACGAAGAGCTGAAGGAGGCTAATGCCGAAAGGGATGGTCTGATGAAGAGGTGGAATTCCGAAAAGGACATACTGTCCTCACTTCAGACTGCCCGCCAGAATCTCGAAAACTATCGTCTGGAGGCCCAGGCCGCCGAGAGAGCCGGAGATTACGGCAAGGTGGCGGAGCTCCGTTACGGACGTATGGCCGAGACCAAGAAGACCATAGACGAACTCACCGCGAAACAGGCTGCAATAAAGGATCCCATCATAACGGAGGCCGTGACCCCGGAAGACATCGCGGAAGTGGTTGCAAAATGGACCGGCATACCGGTGAAGCGTATGCTTGAAAGCGAGCGGGAGAAGCTTCTGAGAATGGAAGAGGAGCTCCACAAGAGGGTCGTGGGGCAGGATCAGGCCATACAGGCTGTGTCGGATGCTGTCCGCAGAAGCCGTGCGGGTCTGTCAAACGAGAAACGTCCGATAGGTTCGTTCCTGTTCATGGGTACGACCGGAGTCGGCAAAACGGAACTTGCCAAGGCTCTTGCGGAGTTCCTGTTCAACGACGAGAACATGATTACCCGTATAGACATGAGCGAGTACCAGGAGAGGCATACTGTCAGCCGTCTTATAGGTGCGCCTCCGGGATATGTCGGATATGATGAAGGAGGCCAGCTGACTGAGGCGGTGAGAAGGAAACCTTATTCGGTGGTTCTGCTTGACGAGATAGAGAAAGCTCATCCTGACGTGTTCAACATACTTCTTCAGGTGCTTGATGACGGACGTCTCACCGACAACAAGGGCAGAACCGTGGATTTCAAGAACACCATTCTCATCATGACGTCCAATGTGGGCGCAGAGGTGATACAGAGCTATATGGACAAGCTTCCGAAGCTGGGAAACAGCGACCCGAAGGAGGAAGTGGAAGCCATTGCCAAACGCCGTCAGATGCTTGACGAATGCAAAGACAAGGTAATGGAAATCCTTAAGGCGACCGTACGGCCGGAGTTTCTGAACCGAATCGATGAAATCATCATGTTCGATCCTCTGAGCGAGAACGATGTGCGCGAGATTCTCCACATTCAGGAGAAGGATCTGCAGAAAAAGCTTTCCGACAACGGAGTCAGCGTATCCTTCACCAAGGATTTCGATGACTACATGACCAAGAAAGGATATGATCCTGCGTACGGCGCACGTCCTATCAAGAGGCTTATGCAGCGGGAACTGGTCAACCAGCTTGCTACCGATGTCCTTAACGGAACCGTCAAGAGAGATTCCGATATAGTGGTCGATGCCAAGGGCGGGGAAGTGATTCTCCGCAACGCCGAGGCCACGGGGAGCGGTGCGGTAGGAAACAAGTGAAAGACTGACTGATTGCGGAATAATTATGAAAAGAGCCGAGGAAACCCTCTCGGCTCTTTTTTTGGTTTGTGCCGGAGCTAATTGGCAACGACTCTTACTCCTCTTACCGCAGTGCCCTGGCATCGCGGCATCGCTTCAAAGCGGGTTTTGATTTTCCCGTCATAATTGACTTCAATGATGAAGGATAAGAAAACCGAGTTGACCAATCCTTTTTCCGAGGACATTATCATGACTATTGCGCGCGAGGTCAGTCCGCCGTAATTTGCGTAATAGCCGGTGCAGGGGATGAAAATGTGATTGGAATTCAGCTTGCTTGTTATTCGGAATCCCTCGACTCCGTTGACCGTGGCTTTGCTGATGGTTACCTTTGAGGTGTCGGCAAGCTCTTTGATCTCCTGGGCGGCAGGAGTTCTGAATTTTCCTCCGCTGTAGGCATAGGCTGCGTCATCGCTTGCTTCCAGGACCGTTTTGTTGTCCGGAAACTTACAGTCATTGCTGCTGTATTTGCCGTATTTAGTGTAGCCGTTCTTCCCTGCCTGGTCGTACCATTTGTAGTTGCCGAAGTTATATTCTTTTTTTTGAGAGATTTCACCCCAGGAAAAGAAGTCTCCTGTTTCGTTCACGGTTTCCGCTCCCACATTCATGTTGGCCCACGATACGCTGAGGCCCAGATCCACTGCCTTCATGCTCCCGTCGACAATCTCTGCCGTAAATGATTTTACAGAGCCGTACAGTACCTGGCCGTCAATTTTCAGGCAGGCCCTCCAGTAATATTTGGTTCCCGGTGTCAGTCCGGAGAGATTTGCTTTGCAGGAGCCGTGCGGTTTCTCGGTTCCGTCCGCCTCTGCCGCCACGAAGCCTGAACTGATGTCCGGATTGTCGTTAGTGCTGAAACATATTCCGAAGGAGACGGATTCGCAGATGACATCTGTCAGGTTGCATGTAGTGCTCACCCTTGCGGAAGTACCTGTGCAGCTGATCAGTTCTCCGGTCTCGAACAGATGCTGCCGGCTGTCTGTCTTGAAGCTGGAGGAGGCGCTGTAGTGGGTGGTCCCTCCGACAGTTACGTAGGCGCGGTAATGGTAGGAAGTCCCCGGATTCAGACCTGTGAGTGTGGTGTAGACGTTGTTCGTCCCGGACTGCAGCTGACCCTCCGAATGCGGGCCGGAGACGGAGGGCTCCGTTTCCGTGGAACTGTAGCAGACACCGTATGTCGCACCGGCCAAATCCTCATCGGACAGGTTGATGTAGCTTCTCAGCTTTACGGACACCGCTGAAACGGAAAGAGTATCGTAGGGAACGGCAGTTTTTACAAGGTCCGTTTTCAAGGCTTCCCCATAGACCGGACGGACGCTCATCCCGAAGATTCTCAAATAGGCAGGATGCTTGATCATGAAGTCGAAGCTGTTTCCGTCGCCATAGGCAAAGGCATACTCCGAACTGCTCCGTTCGGATGTCCAGAAACAAGCTTTTTCCCCGGTCATCGACGCTTCGGATTCGTTATAGTTCACGTAGCCAGCCTTTGGCAAAAAGATGGACTTCCCGTTTTTTCCGGTGATCGTATAGCCTTTCACGCCGTTGTATTCAGAGGATGTCCAGGTGCAATTGAAATACAGATCGCGCATCTCCTGCTCAGTGGGCATTCTCCAGCCTGCTCCGAGCGCGACACTTGCAGCGTCATCCTCGGGGAGCAGAAAATATCTTCCGTCGATACTGCCCTCTTTGGGATCGGTGTTGTATTTTGTGAAGTATCCGCTGCTATACCATTTGTATGTGGCGTAGTTTCTTATGTCTGTCCTTGGCTGTGATTCGCCCCAGCTGTAGTAATTTCCGTATTCTTCGGGTGATTCGGCTCCGAGATTCAGGGCGGCCCATTTGACGCTCAGTCCCAGGTCGACAGCTCCTTCCTTGCTTATCTCGAGAGTGTCGGGAGCTCCCTTGGAAGCCTTGTCAACGTGAACTTTAAGACTTGCCGTCTTGCTGCCGACCTTCAAGGTGAGGGTGGCGTCTCCTTCCGCCGATGCCTTGACCTTGTTGCCCGTAGCGCTTGCCGTTTCCGGACTGTCGGAAGTCCAAGTCCATGTTTTGTCCGTCGTGTTTTTCGGCTCGACCTTGACATCTACCGATGCGGTTTCACCGACCTTCATGGAAATGGACGAAGGAGAAATGCTCACGCTCGTGGCCGGAATGGTTTTGTCTTCCGTATTAGGATTTTCGTTTTCCGCCGGTTCGCAGGCGATAAATACAGGGAAGACAGATGCCATAAGCATGAATAGCAGACAATGCAGTTTCATGGGTTATTTCAAAATGGTTCAAATGTGAATTTAGCTTTTTTTTTCATCTTGTCCGCATTTTCGGAGCAAAACATGTCCGTGAGCTTCGCGGCGGAAAATAAAGGGTGTTTAGTGTTGCAGGATCCTAAATATTCCGCTAAATTTGTTGATTATTAATTTTAGGTATCTTATCACAATGAAAGTCAGTATTCTAATGGGTTCCAAGAGTGACTGGGAGGTCATGTCGGCCGCATGTCAGACTCTGGACGATTTTGGTGTTCCCTATGAAAAGAAAGTCATAAGCGCCCACCGTACTCCGCAATATTTCTGCGAGTATATGGCCGGAGCGAAGGACAGAGGCATCGACGTGGTGATCGCCGGGGCCGGCGGAGCTGCCCATCTTCCCGGAATGGCGGCGGCCATGACTACCCTTCCTGTGATAGGCATCCCTATAAAGAGTGCTGCATTGAACGGAATGGATTCCCTCCTTTCCATTGTCCAGATGCCTTCCGGCATTCCGGTCGCGACCATGGCGATAAACGGTGCGAAGAATGCGGCTCTCTATGCCGTGGCGATTCTCGCGCTTCAGGATAAGGAGCTTGCAGGCAAACTCGATGAGTTCCGCAAGAAGCAGGCTGACAAAGTACTCCAAACAGAAATCTGATAGACATATATGACAAGCAACAGGATCTTCGTGGAGAAGCGCTCCGAGTTCAGGGTCGAGGCGGAAAGCCTTCGCAATGAATTCAATGAGAACCTCTCCGTAAATCTCCGTTCCCTCAGGTATCTCAATGTCTATGACCTTTTCGGCTTTTCCGGGGAGCTCATAGACAAGTGCCGTTATTCAGTATTCGGGGAAATCGTGACGGACGAGGTGTCCGACTCCTGTCCTCTCGAAGGGAAAAAGTATCTTGCCGTGGAGTATATCCCCGGCCAGTTCGACCAGAGAGCGTCTTCAGCCGAAGACTGCGTGCACCTTATAGACCCTCATGCGGACATAAGGATACGCAGTTCAAGACTGCTTATCTTCGATGACGACTTGTCGGAAGAGGCGCTCGGAGCGATAAAGCATTACTACATAAATGCGGTAGAATCGCGCGAAAAGGATCTTTCCAAACTTGAACTCAACGAAAAGGCGGAAGTCCGTCCGACCGGAATTCTCGACGGCTTCACTGACATGGACGAGTCCGAGTACGGAGATTATTGCTCCAAATGGGGACTTGCCATGAGTCCGGCGGATCTGGGAGAAATCGTGAAATATTTCAGAAAGGAGAAGAGGAATCCTTCCGAGACCGAACTGAGGATTCTGGATACCTACTGGAGCGACCATTGCCGCCATACCACCTTCAATACCGTGCTTGACAGCATAAAGGTGGACGATTCCTTCATGAGGAAGGAGTTTGAAGACGAACTCGAAGAATTCCATGCCATCAGGAAGGAACTCGGACGGGAAGGAAAACCGCTCTGCCTTATGGAGCTCGCCACCATAGGGGCACGCTATCTGCGCAAGAAAGGCTTTCTGGACGATCAGGAGCAGAGCGAAGAAAACAACGCCTGCAGCATATTCGTCGACGTGGATGTTGACGGACGGAAAGAAAAATGGCTGCTTCAGTTCAAGAACGAAACCCACAACCACCCTACGGAGATAGAACCTTTCGGCGGAGCGTCCACCTGTCTCGGCGGAGCCATAAGGGATCCTCTTTCCGGCAGAGCCTATGTCTATCAGGCCATGAGGGTTACGGGTGCGGGGAACATCTATGCGCCGGTCTCCGAAACCTTGAAAGGAAAGCTCCCCCAGAGTGTGATAAGCAGGAAGGCCGCGGCCGGATATTCTTCATACGGCAACCAGATCGGACTGGCTACCACCCATGTCAGAGAAATATTCCACGAAGGCTATACCGCCAAAAGAATGGAGGTCGGCGCCGTGGTCGGCGCCGTGAAAGCATCTGACGTGCGGAGGGAAAGTCCTGCGCCCGGAGATGTGATCCTGATGCTTGGAGGCCGTACGGGCAGAGACGGAATAGGAGGAGCAACGGGTTCTTCCAAAGAGCACACGGAAGAGTCGCTCGAAAGCTGCGGAAGCGAGGTTCAGAAGGGAAACGCTCCGGAAGAGAGAAAGATACAGCGTCTTTTCAGGAGACCTGAAGCTACCCGTCTCATCAAGAAATCCAACGATTTCGGTGCGGGCGGAGTGAGTGTCGCGATAGGCGAGCTTGCAGACGGGCTGGATATATGGCTTGACAGAGTCCCTGTCAAATACTCTGGTCTCAACAGCACCGAACTTGCCATAAGCGAATCTCAGGAGAGAATGGCCGTAGTTGTGGAAAGGAAAGACATGGACCGTTTCATGGAGCTTTGCCGCAGGGACAATATCGAAGTGACTCATGTCGCGGACGTTACCGACACGTCCCGTATGCGCATGTACAACAACGGAAGGCTTGTGGCTGATCTTTCCAGAGCTTTCATCGACAGCGCCGGTGCCAGGCATCATGCCGATGCGGTGATAAATGCGGTGGAAAAGCATGATCCTTTCGTACAGAAAGTGGAAGGGAAGAGCATATCGGAAAAGATGTTTTCGGTGATGCATCTCCCGAACGTGACTTCACAGAGAGGGCTGATAGAGATGTTCGATTCCACAGTAGGACGCTCCACGGTTCTGATGCCTTTCGGCGGAAAGACGCAGGGTACGGAAACCCAGGTGTCCGTGCAGAAGCTTCCGGTTTTCGGATATACGGATACCGCCAGCATCATGGCATACGGCTACAACCCTGTCCTTGCATCGTGGAGTCCTTATCACGGCGCGGCTTATGCGGTGGTGGAAGCCTGTTCAAAGGTGACCGCGGCCGGAGCTGACTGGTCGCGCATGAGGTTTTCCTATCAGGAATACTTTGAAAGGATGACCGCGGACCCCCACAGCTGGGGTCTTCCTCTGAGCGCACTTCTCGGGGCGTTGAAGATGCAGACCGCATTCGGACTTCCCTCGATCGGCGGAAAGGATTCCATGAGCGGAACTTTCGAAGATGTAAACGAGGTGCCCCACAGAATCATAAACGTACCTCCGACCCTCATTGCATTCGGCATAACCACGGTCGACGCAGGCAAAGTCATATCTCCTGAATTCAAGAAAGAGGGGAACCGCATATACATCGTAAGGCATACTCCTCTTGACAACTGGATGCCTGACGTGGATCAGCTCAAGTCCAACTGGAACTTCGTGCGTGAACAGATTGCGGAAGGCAACATAGTGTCGGCATATTCGGTAGGGTTCGGCGGTGTGGCCGAGGCTGTGGCCAAGATGTCTTTCGGCAACATGATCGGTGCCGAGGTCAGCATCCCGGAAGATGAACTGACCAGGCTCAGCTACGGTTCCATCGTAGTGGAGGCCGTCAAAGAGCTTGACGGCCCGTCTGCAGCGGCCATAGGGACCGTGGGCGGAAAGGAACTGGTGATAAACGGTGAGAAGATCTCCATAGAGGAGCTTCGCGAGGCCAACGGGCTGCCGTTTTCGAAGATTTATCCTGCCGCCGTCAAGGCTGCGCAAGACGGTATGATCCGTGAGGATTGCGGTGCGGAGGCGGTCAGAAAGTGGGCGGGAGCCCCTGTGGAACATCCCGTAGCATATCTGCCGGTATTCCCCGGAACGAACTGCGACTACGATACTGCAAAGGCATTCAGGAATGCCGGTGCGGAAGTGCGGATGGGCATATTCCGCAACCTTGACGCCAAGGATGTGCTCGATTCCATCGCCGAGATGAAAAAGAACATCTCAGAGTGCCACATTCTTGCATTCAGCGGCGGGTTCTCTTCGGGAGACGAACCGGACGGATCGGGCAAGTTCATAGCCAACGTGATTAACAACAAGGACATAGCGGAAGAGATACAGAAACTTCTGGACCGTGGCGGACTTATTCTCGGAATCTGCAACGGATTCCAGGCACTGATAAAGAGCGGCCTGCTTCCTTACGGAAAGCTCGGTGCTCTGACCGAAGAATCTCCGACCTTGTTCAGAAACGACATCAACCGTCATATCTCGCAGATGGCGACCACGAGGGTGGCATCCGTCAAGTCGCCCTGGCTCGCGGGAATGAAGCCCGGAGAGCTGCATACTGTGGCGCTCAGCCATGGCGAAGGCAAATTCGTCGTTTCCGAAGCACTGGCAAAGAAACTGTTCGACAACGGGCAGGTAGCATTCCAGTATGTGGATGCCCTTGACGGAGAGCCTACGATGACATCTCCTGCAAATCCGAACGGCTCCTGTTTCGCAATCGAGGGCATCATAAGCCCGGACGGACAGATACTCGGAAAGATGGGACATTCCGAAAGATATGAGAAGAATCTTTTCAAGAACATCGGCGGTAATCTTGTTCAGGACATCTTCTCCAACGCAGTTGAATATTTTAGAAAATAAATTACTATGGCAGAGCATTACGAAAGTGCCGGCGTGAACCTGGAGGCCGGATATGAAGTTGTAAGACGCATAAAGCAGCATGTGGCTTCCACGGTCCGCAAAGGTTCCATGGGAGGTATAGGTTCATTCGGCGGGATGTTCGATCTTTCAGCTCTCGGCATCAGGGAACCTGTCCTTGTGAGCGGGACTGACGGAGTGGGAACAAAGCTGAAAATAGCTTTCGCCATGGACAAGCATGACACGATAGGCATCGATGCTGTCGCCATGTGCGTGAACGATGTGCTCGCCCAGGGTGCAGAACCCCTTTTCTTTCTCGACTATGTGGCCTTGGGTCACAATGTTCCGGAGAAAGTGGAAGCGATCGTGGCGGGAGTGGCTGAAGGATGCAGACAGGCCGGCTGTGCGCTTGTAGGCGGAGAGACTGCGGAAATGCCCGGCATGTATGCCGGCGGGGAATATGACATAGCCGGATACACCACCGGAGTTGTGGAGAAGTCCAAGCTGATAGACGGCAGCAAAGTCAAGGCGGGCGATGTCCTTGTGGGCATAGCCTCCTCCGGTGTCCATTCCAACGGATTCAGTCTTGTGCGCAAGATCATAGCTGACGCCGGAATTTCTCTTGACGGGAAGCCGGAAGAGTTCGGCGGCAGGACGGTGGGAGATACTCTTCTCACGCCTACCAGGATTTACGTAAGGCAGGTACTTGAGGTAATACGCAACTGCGATGTCCATGGAGTCGCCCATATCACCGGCGGAGGATTCGACGAAAATATCCCCAGAATCCTTCATAAAGGCCAGGGCATAAGCATAGACGAAGGCAGCTGGGACATCCTTCCGGTATTCAGAATGTTGGAGAAATGGGGGAATATCCCCCACAGGGAAATGTTCAACATCTTCAACATGGGAGTCGGAATGGTTCTTGCGCTGGACAAGTCGGAGGCTGCCAAGGCCATAGACATACTGGAGTCCAAAGGGGAGAAGGCTTCCGTCATCGGTTCGGTGACAGAGGGAGAAGGAGTGAAAATAAACATGAAATAGAAAGTAATCCAAGATATTATGAAAAAACGTGCATTGGTTAGCGTAAGCGACAAGAGCGGTCTTGTCGACTTCGTGAAAGGTCTTAAGTCGTACGGCTGGGAAATCATCGCGACCGGCGGCACTCAGAAACTCCTTGAAAACAACGGAGTGAAAACCGTCGGTATCAGCGAGGTGACCGGATTCCCGGAGATTCTTGACGGCAGGGTGAAAACTCTTCATCCGAAAGTCCACGGGGGCCTGCTTGCGCGCAGGGATATCCCTGAACACATGAAAACCCTGAAAGAGAACGGAATAGAGCCCATAGACCTGGTATGCGTCAACCTTTATCCTTTCCGTCAGACCATAGCCAAGGAAGGAGTTACCATGGACGATGCCATAGAGAATATCGACATCGGAGGCCCTTCCATGCTCCGCAGCGCAGCTAAAAACTGGAAAGACGTGACCGTAGTGTGCGATCCTTCCGATTATGGAATGATACTGGGCGAGATAGGGGCGAACGGAAACACTTCCAGGGAGACCCGCCTCAAACTGTCCGCCAAGGCATACACCCACACCGCGGAATACGATACCTGCATCTCCGGATACATGAGAAAGCAGGCCGGTCTCAACGAGAAGCTTTTCCTCGAGTATGACCTGAAACAGTCTCTCAGATACGGGGAGAATCCTCATCAGAAGGCAGCGTTCTACAGCAGTGCGGAGAAAGTTCCTTTCTCTCTTGCCACGGCTGAACAGCTTAACGGCAAAGAGATGTCATACAACAACATACAGGATGCCAACGCGGCTCTCAACGTGGTCCGTGAGTTCGACGAGCCTTTCGCTGTGGGCATGAAGCACATGAATCCTTGCGGAAGCGCGGTGGCGGAAAATGTCGTGGAGGCGTGGAAAAAGGTTTACGAGGGAGACAAGACATCCATTTTCGGAGGAATCGTGGCGTTCAACAGGGAGGTCACCCTCGAGCTTGCCGAGATTATGCGTCCCGTATTCCTGGAAATCGTAATGGCCCCTTCTTTCACCGACGAGGCCATCGAATTCTTCCGTGCCCATAAGAAGAACCTGAGAGTCCTCAAGGTGGACATGGACAAGTCCAAGATGCCTGCGACCATGCAGCAGTATGTATCCATGAACGGAGGAATGCTTGCCCAGGAACAGGACCTGACCATAAAGCCGGTGACTGCCGAACAGTGCGTTACCAAGGTCCGTCCCGATGAGGAACAGCTCAAGGATCTCAATTTCACGTGGAAGATAGTCAAGCATGTCAAGTCCAACGCCATCGTGGTGGGCAAGAACGGAATGACCTACGGAGTCGGTGCCGGCCAGATGAACCGTGTAGGTTCGGCCGAGATTGCGCTCAAGGAGGCCGCCGCGACCTTTGCCGAAGAAGGAAAGGATATCAAGAACGAAGGTCTCGTGCTTGCCTCGGATGCGTTCTTCCCCTTTGACGACTGCGTTACTCTTGCGGCCGAATACGGTGTAAAGGCTATCGTCCAGCCCGGCGGGAGCATCCGTGACGAGGATTCCATAAAGAAATGCGACGAGCTCGGCATCTCCATGATGTTCACCGGAGAGAGACACTTCAAGCATTGATCTGCCGGATATGAAGAAAGTTCTTGTAGTCGGAGGAGGCGGGCGCTGCCATGCGATAGTGGACGCGCTCAGCCGTTCCTCCAAGGTGGGTAAAATATATTGTGCTCCCGGGAACGCGGGCATAGGTATGCAGGCGGAAAACGTGCCGATAGAGGATACCGATGTCGAGGCTCTCAAAAACTTCGCTCTTGAAAAGGAGATAGACCTGACGGTCGTAGGGCCTGAGGCGTCCCTGTCCAGAGGAATCACCGATGCGTTCCGGGCTGCCGGACTGCGCATATTCGGTCATACCGGTGCCGCTACGCGGATAGAGTCCAGCAAGGAATTTGCCAAGGAACTGATGGAGAAGTATTCCGTTCCCACAGCTGCTTACAGAAGTTTCACCTCGTATGACGAGGCTCTTTCCTACATTTCTTCCCGCCCTTTCCCTGCGGTGATCAAGTATGACGGTCTTGCTGCAGGCAAGGGAGTAGTCATCGCGGAAGGTATCGGTGAAGCCGAGGCCGCTCTAAAGGATATGCTTTTGGACGGTAAATTCGGTGAAGGAAAGGTCGTTGTCGAGGACTTCCTTTCCGGTCCGGAATTTTCCTTCATGTGCTTTGTCTGCGGACGCAAGATATGGCCCATGCCTCTTTCGCAGGATCATAAGAGAGCCTATGACGGAGACGAGGGTCCGAATACGGGCGGAATGGGAGCCTATACGGGTCTGCCTTTCATAACTGCGGAGGATCGTGCTTTTGCAGAGAATAACATTCTGCAGAGAACGGCCGATGCCATGGCGGACGAAGGTTTTCCTCTTACGGGGGTCCTGTATGGCGGGCTCATGAAAACCTCGGAGGGCATAAAGGTCATAGAATTCAACGCCAGATTCGGCGATCCTGAAACGGAGGTGGTTCTTCCTTTGCTGAAGAGCGACATCTATGATATCTTCAGCGCAGTGGCCGAGGCTGCTGTCAATCCGGACTTCGACTTGTCGGAGGTTGCTGACCCTCAATGGGAAAACAAGGTGACCCTTGGCGTCGTGCTTGCCTCGAAAGGGTATCCGGGGCACTATGAGAAGGGCGCCGTAATCGAAGGCACGGAAAACGTAGATGCCCGAATATACCATATGGGCACCAAAATCGCTGACGGAAAGCTTGTCACCAACGGGGGTCGGGTCATGATGGTCGTCTGCAGCGGCAAGGACATCCGTTCCGCAAGGGAAAAGGTGTACGGCGAGATTTCCAAAATCAGGTGCGGCAACCTGTTCTATCGTCACGACATTGCCCATTGGGCTCTGGACGGCAGGTAACCCTCAGAAGTTAATGTTGAACACGAGTCCGGCATGGAATCTTTCGGGACTGAATCCGGCCTCATCGGCGAAAGAATAGCTTTTTCCGCCGTTCCAGTTCAGGGAGACTCCTGCTTCGCTGCTGTATGGAATCCACACTATGTTGGCAAGCCCGACCAGCACGTCCGCCCCGACGGAGTAGAGATTGCCTGCCGAAAGAGACTTCTTCCCTGAAACGTCCATGGAAAGAAGGGTGAGATCCGCATGCGGAACAATCAGCAGGTGGGTCGGGTGGAACAGGGCGGAAAGCAGGTGCCTCTCTCCGAGACCGAACTGAAGGGCATAGTCTGCGCTGAGTTTCAGTTGGGACCGGGAACATGATGCCAGAAACGTGTCCACATTCGATCCTGCGAAACCTCTCGGGTATGACGAAACGGTGTTTTCTCCGAACAGGGCATCGAAACGATGATGCAGCAATGCCGTAAGCTTTATTCCCTGAGCAGGAAACAGGCCCGGAACATATCCGTATAGATATCCGAAAACGCCCGGTGTGTAAAGATTTGAAAGGCCGGGGCGGACGCTGTAGCCGGCCTGTGCGCCTATTCCCCATTCCGGATACTTGGCCGAAGGGGCTTTCTCCCTCATTATGTATCCTGTCAGGCTTGCATCAAGCGTATGCATGTGTACGGTTTTGCCGGACGTCTCACCGGAGGCTTCGTATTTAGTGCTGCCGTCGGCCTGGACTACGGGTGTGAATATGCGTGACGCCTTGCTGTAGAGGTCGTTGCTGAATTTGTAGGAAACTGACGGTGTCAGGCCTCTGAGCCAGCCTCCTGAGTTGAAACGAAGAGGGACATACGTCCTTAGCCGGACTTCCAGCTGAGGATCGTCCCGCCGGGAAAAAGTAAGCCCTTCCCGGCTGTGGTTCTGTCCTTCGCGGATTGTGACCCTTTGGTACCGCAGCGCGGAGTCTCCGCCGAAATCGGCTTTGAGTTCTATCACGGGATACAGGCCGGAATATGTCATATTCATGTGGACGGAGTGCCTGTAGTCAGTGGAACTGCCTGTTTCGTATCCGTATGAAAAGTAGCCGGAGGCAGTCCCGAGATCATTCTGGAAGAATGCGGTCGCTCCTACAGTTCCCCTGTAGTCCCGGGCATCGAAATTGGATGCGGAAAAACCGTCATATTCCACCGACAGGGGAAGCCACGAATGGAACCGGAAAAGATGCGCTGCTTTCGCATAGCCGGATACCGTGCCGGCCGTATGGACCTGTTCGTTTTCATCGTCGTCATTTTCTGCAAGTTCCTTCTCCTGACGCGAAAGCTCTTCAGTGACAGGGTCTCTGTAGAGTTCTCCGTAGTTCACCTTTCTGTACAGCAGTTCCTTGGCTGCCGTTCTGTACAGCAGCAACCCTTCCCCGGTCTTTGCTGAATCTTGCATGGGG
>CAYWPV010000003.1:0-35678 GCA_964460265.1 uncultured Muribaculaceae bacterium
ACTCCTGACCTCAAGATTGCGAACCTTGCGCTCTACCAGCTGAGCTAATACCCCTTTCGGACTGCAAATATACTTTTTTTCCATTTCATTCCAAAGGCAGGACCTTTTTTTCTAATACTGATGATCCGGAAATCCGGAATAGATGGCATTTTTATTGTTTATATGCAGCAAGGCGCGGATGACAAAAGGTCTTGCCGCGCAAAGAGATTATGGATAAATGTTTAATGCTATGAAAAAGTACATTTCAGCGGTAGCGGGCCTTGCCGTCACGGCATTTGCCAACGCTCAGGTGATTCAGCTCCCCAAACCATCAACGGATAATAAAACGACAATGATGGAAGCCTTTGACGCCAGACATTCCGGCAGGGAATATTCTGACAAAGCAATCCCGGACGAAACGCTTTCCACGGTTTTGTGGGCGGCCTGCGGAATCAACAGACCGGAGGAGGCTAAAATAACCGCTCCTTCGGCCATAAACTCTCAGGACATAGTGGTATATGTGATCCGTGAGGACGGAGCATATCTCTATCAGCCGGACGGGCACAGCCTGAAAAAGGTGAGTTCCAAAGACCTGCGCAAGGAAGTGGCCGGCGGGCAGGACTTCGCGGCCGCCGCTCCGGTGTCGCTGCTCCTTGTGAGCGATCACAGCAAATTTCCTGCGCAGATTCCTTCAGAAGCGAAGACAAGGATGGGCGTAATGGACGGAGGCTATGTGTCGGAGAACATCTGTCTTGTCTGTGCGGCGCTCGGGCTGGAAACCGTTCCGAGAATGACTATGGATACCGCGGCATTGAAGAAGGAACTTGAACTTGGCGGTGAAGCCGATCTCGTTGTCAATAACCAGATAGGCTATCCGAAAAAATAGTTTTATTTCGCAAAAAACCGTCCGTTACCCGGATGGTTTTTTGTATCTGTCAGAATTTGTCCTATTTTTACGGGCTTAAATTTTTTATATGAACAAAACGAACACAAAGCTGGCGCTGAGTCTTGCGGCTCTTATCAGTCTGACGTTATCGGCATGCATAAAGTCCGAGGCGCCTAATGCGGAGGCGGATATTCTTGAGGTTTCCCTTGGAGACACGCCCGTCCTTCGCGATCCGTTGATTACAAACACGGACATAACGATATTCGCCAACACGGCGGACAGCATTCTGGCACCTGTCTTTAAACTTTCAGAAGGCGCTGTCATAGAACCTGAATCGGGCTCTTCTATGCAATTCTTCACCAGAGTGAAGCACGTCGAGTACAACGAAAGCACTTTCTCCAATGACACCACCTACACCGATGTGTCCACACCGCGCACCTACACCGTTACGTCGGAAGACGGCCGTTGGAAGAAGACTTATACGGTAAACATAGTAAATGACGCCACACCGGCGGATTTTCATTTTGACAACGTCAGATACTACAATTACGGCGGTCAAGATTATTTTCAGATTTTCTACGACACGATAGGCGGAAATTACATAGACTGGGGCAGCGGAAACGCAGGAGCCATGATTACACTGATGTCTTCCGGCCCTTCTTTCTCGGACTATCCGACATCGCAGGCCGAAAACGGTTATCAGGGCAAATGCGCGAAGCTCACTACAATCAGCACCGGCGCCCTCGGCCGGCTCTTCGGAGCTCCCATAGCAGCCGGAAACCTGTTCCTCGGAACATTCACCGTAAACATGATGGACATGCCGGCATCCACGCATTTCGGAATACCCCTTAGAAACACGGTTCCGGTCTCCATGTCAGGTTGGTACAAGTACAAAGCCGGCAGTGTTTTTACCGACAAGAACATGACGGTGCTGGACAGGAAGGATGATTTTGCCATATATGCGGTTATTTTCGAGACGGACGATGATGTGAAATATCTGGACGGGAAAAACTCCCTGTCCAGTCCGAACATAGTACTGAAGGCGGAAGTCACGGACCATAAAGAAGGAGAAGAGTGGGTGTACTTTGAAGTCCCCTTCGAACCTCAGAACAACAAGAGCATAGATGAGCAGAAGCTTGCCGACGGCAAATACAGCATAGCCATAATCATGTCCTCAAGCGAAGGAGGAGCCTTGTTTGAAGGTGCGGTCGGAAGCACGCTGCTTGTAGATGAAATCCACCTTAGATATGAATAAAACAGATATGAAGATGAAAGCGTTATATGTTTCTCTCCTCCTGTCGGCATTGCCGTTCATGCCTCTTTTCGCACAGAACGGCTTGCAATCCGGAATTTTTGCCGACAAAGCTGTGGAACTCCAGGCCAATGTCGGTCTCAATATCGGAGGAGCCGCCCCGCTCGGAATGCCAAGAGAGGTAAGGAAAGTCAAGAGTTTCAATCCACGTCTTAACGGAACTTTGGAAGCTAAAGCCACAAAATGGTGGGGAGAAGGACAGCGTTGGGGCACATCTCTGGGCGTTAGACTTGAGAACAAGTCCATGAAAGTCGGAGCGGATGTTAAAAATTATCATACCGAAATCATTCGCGAAGGTGACAAGGTCGCCGGTTACTGGACGGGTTATGTGAATATCAAATACAATGTCCTGTATCTGACGATCCCCGTAACTGCGGACTACCGTTTGAGTGACAGCTGGAAAGTACGGGCCGGCCTGTTCACGTCTTTCAACCTGAACGGTGACTTTTCAGGGCATGTCACGGACGGATATCTGCGCAGTGGAGAACCGACGGGGGAGAAGATAGTATATGATAAGGGTCAGCGTGCCGAATACGACTTCAGTGATGACCTGCGGAAAGCGGACTGGGGTGCCCAGATTGGCGCTTCTTGGAAATTCTACGGCAATTTCTCTTTGAACGGTGACATTACCTACGCTTTCGGAAGCATATTCAAAGACGGCTTCAGCACGGTAAAGGAAAAGCTCCATCCTCTTTATCTGAACATTGGAGTCGGCTACAGTTTCTGACCGATCTGGCATCTTCTGACATAAATGTCACTGAGGGCGGTATCAGCGGATGCCGCCTTTTTTGTAAATGTTCATCTTCCAAGTAAGACCAAGTTCCAGATTGTTCTGACGGATGTCATTGTCTCTATAGTAGACGGCATGGAGACGGATGTTTTCCGTTCCCGGAGGAAACCATTCCAGCCCGCATCCGGTGTAGAAATACTTTGTTCCAGGTGAAATTACAAGGTCATAGGGGCGTCCTTCCGAGTCGATGTTTTCCGAATCGTTGAACTCATATCCGGCCTTTGCGCATAAATTCCATCTTTTCAGACTCCAGATGAATTTGGAGATGATGGTCATGTCGCTCAGCAGAAGATTCTTTTGCGACAGTCCGCTGCGGTTCATCACGTCGACGTCAAGCATGGCCGGACCGAAGAAAAATTTGTTGCCGAGAGCGACATAAATGACCGGAATGTCACGGCAGTCGTCCACAAAGTCAACCGTCCACATGGTCTTCCACCATGAAGCCATTTCACCTCTCCAGCCCGCATTGTATGCGAAAGTGCTGCTCTTGCCGAATGAAAGCGGCGAATCGCAAACCTGCACCATGACGGACTGTCTGTCCGACAGATTCCAGGTGTACAGAACACCGAAGGTGAAGCCCTGGTTTATGTTGTCGCAGAATTTGCTGTAATAATAGACATCTATGGGCGCGGCGTCGAATTCGTAGTTGCCTATGAGAACCGCATATTTCCCGGCCAGAAGATTCCATTTATCGGAAGGAGTCCATTTGAGGTAGAGCATGTCCGTGGCATTGAACATGTTATTCCCATCATTGACTTTCTTGTTCAGCCGGTGCCTTATTCTGTAGCTGACGGTGGGGGAGACATGCCCCATGACGTGGATGTTGAAATGCTCTCCGAGGAACTGTCCCGCATAGACTCCGTCTTTCGTTTCCTGGTGGAAACTTACTCTTGTGTCAAGCCAGAGGCTGTCAAGCGGATCGTCCGCTTCCGCCTTTAAGGGAATCAACAGAAATAGCAGCAATAGAGGTGTCAGAAGGTGTTTCATAATTTGCGGTACTGCAAAAATAGGCTTTATTGCAACATTTTGCAAAAATATCGGCACCTTCCCCTCGGAAAAAGGCAGACAAAGAATACATTTCTTCGTCTGCCTTTCCATGCCCGGCCGTCATGGTCGTAACGTAACTGTTTTACTTCAGGGCCGCACCGGATTTCCATGCGTGGCCGACAACGTCTCCGACTGTTCTATAGACATTGAGTGATGAATCAAAGCTTATGGGTTCCACTTTCGCGAAATCAATCTTACCGTCCGGTGTGAGAACGCTTTCATCGGCCAAGGTGTTTACGATTTCACCGACTACCCTCAACTCGCCTACGGACGTCTTCTGCATCTCGATTATCTTGCATTCCAATGTGACTGGAAGCTGGTCAAAGACAGGGGCATCCACTTTTTCTGCTTTCGTGACCGTCCAGCCGGCTTTCTTTATCTTGTCGGGCTCTTTATTTCCGGAAACCAGACCGACATAATCTGCAGCTGCAACCTGATCCTTCGTAGCGAACGCGACGGTGAATGCTTTCTTCAGTTCCATGTTCTCCGTAGTCTTGTGACGGCTGAGATTCAGTGCGATGTGTTTCGGTCCGCATTGTCCGCCCCATGCCACATTCATTGCATCAGGATTGCCGTTCTCGTCATAAGTACCTATAATAAGAACAGGAAGCGGAGTGATTACTCCTTTCTCACCTAAACTCTTTTTCATGATATATCGGATTTAATAACTCATTGTCTTAAAACAACCGGATGTCTGCAAAAGGTATGCCTCGCATCCGGCAAGCACGTCCTGGAACGTCTGCTCGAAGTCTCCGGTGTACCAAGGATCAGCTACATCGCGTGATGTACCGGTGTAGGACATGAGCAGGCTGATTTTCCTGTCGGGATCACCTCCGACAATGCTGCGGAGCCGTCGCACGTTGCTTGAATCCATGCAGATGATGCTGTCAAAACGGTAGTAGTCAGCCTTGCTGACCGTTCTGGCTGTCTTGGCAGGATCAAACCATACTCCATGCTGTGAAAGGCATCTCCTGGCAGGCGGATATATGGGATTGCCGGACTCCTCATCGGAGACCGCCGCACTTTCTACATAAAACATGTCCTCAAGCCCTTTTGCCTTCAGCAAGGCCTTCATCACGAATTCTGCCATGGGGGAACGGCAGATATTGCCGTGGCATACAAAAAGGATATTTCTCATTTCATTTTAGCGTGTCTTGCGAATTCAAAAAGGCTTTCCGGAAGATGGCAATATCCTCCGGGATTCTTTTCCAGATAGTTCTGGTGATAATCTTCCGCTTTGTAAAAGTTTTTCAGAGGCAGGTTCTCTACGGCCAGTTTGCCGTCTATGTGCTTCTGTTCCCTTTCGAATGCTTCTTTTATTGTCGCCTCATCTTTCGGGTCGACATAATATACACCGGTGCGGTAGCGCGTTCCACGGTCTTCCCCCTGCCGGTTGACGCTTGTGGGATCTATGGCCTTAAAGAACATTTCAAGCAGAAACCTGAGGCTGATTTTCTTGTGATCGTATCTGACATGGACGGTTTCCGCATAGCCTGTCGTGTCGGTATACACCTCTTTGTAAGTAGGGGCAGGCGTAAATCCGTTGGCGAAACCAACTTCAGTGGCAAGGACGCCGTTGATCTGTTTGAAATAATGCTCTGTTCCCCAGAAGCATCCTCCGGCGAAATAAATATCTTTTGTCTCTTTTGCCATTACGATAGAACTTGTGCAGATTGTTGAAACTATTATAGCCCGTTGCGGTTTAAAACGCGCCTGCATTTTGAGCGTCATAACAAAAATACTATAAAAAGTACGTGCGTTCGTCTTTAAAATGAAAAAAAAATCTATAGTTTTGTAGAAATTCTGTTAATCTGGTCCCTGAAATGGATATCGATTTGAAAGAATTCAATATATTCTTCAAGACATACCAGCCACGTTTCGTCCGTTTTGCAGTCAATTACTTGCAAAGTCTCGAAGAGGCTGAAGATGTCGTAATGGAGTCCATGTTGGCTTTATGGGAGAGAAGGGAACAGCTGGACGAAGATACCAACCTCCCGGCTTATGTGCTGACCTCCGTGAAAAACAAATGTCTCAATCATCTCAAATCCATCCGGGTAAAGAAGAAAGATTCCCTTGACGAACTGGAGCAGTGGGAAGTGGATATGCGCATAAATGCTTTGAAAGATTTCGATCCTCATCTTGTCTATTCGGAAGAAATCAGAAACATAGTTTCCGAAGCATTGTCTTCTCTTTCTCCCCAGACTCGGAGGATATTCAATATGAGCAGATACGAGAACAAGACTTATCAGGAAATCGCCCTGTTGAATGACGTATCCGTAAAATCGATAGAATACCACATAACTAAGGCTCTTAAAGTTTTGCGTACGGCGCTGACCGATTATCTGCCGCTGGGCGTAATAGTCATAATGCTGCGATAGAGTACTTTTTAATTATACCATACCGCTGAAAAAAATACCGACCGCACTATTCTTCTTGCCGTCTGTCCATGCTCAGTCCGTTGCAGTAATGTTATCATGTCCTCGCTGTCAGAAATGTTCAGGAGGTGAATCAGCTTGCCCTCCTTTATTGTGTAAAAAACATATTTTGTTTTAGGGTATGGACAGCTCTGTCTGTTATTAAATCAAAGTCACGCGTAAATGAACCAAACTCTGCTATACAAGTTATTCAAAGGCTATGCTTCAGAAAAAGAAAAGCAGAAGATAAAGGAATGGGTCGCTTCATCGGAGCAAAACAGTCAGCAGTTCTTTCAGCAGCGCAAAATGTTTGATTTGTTGACGCTTTTACCTGAAGAGAGGCAGTCTGTCATGATCAGAAAAAAGACATGGCTGAAGGAATTCAGGAACATTGCTGCCGCTGTTGTCTTCACTTTGCTTTGTTCTGCCGTAGGTTTCCGTGTTTACAGAAACAGATCTGACCGGGCGGCGGGGATGCTTGTACAGACCATTGAAGTGCCTGTAGGGCAGCATATAAGCATAAGTCTTCCCGATGGAACCAAGGCTTGGCTGAACAGCGGTACGACATTGAGTTGGAGTTCTGCTGATTTTGGGAAGAAAGGGGCGCGCAGGGTTTCCTTGGAAGGAGAGGGTTTTTTCGATGTCGCTCATGATGAATCCCGTCCATTTGTAGTCGAGACGTATTATATGGACGTAAAAGCCATCGGTACTCAGTTCAATGTATATGCAAACGAAGCCGACAATACTTTCGAGACATCCCTTCTTAGAGGAAAAGTGGTGATTGATGACAAATCTGAAAAACAAGTTATGGCTCTTGAGCCCAAACAGAAAGTCATTCTTGCCTCCGACGGCAGACTGAATAAAAGCATCATCGGGGATTACGACACTTACCGTTGGCGAGAAGGTCTGTACTGCTTTAAATCCAAATCCCTTTCAGAGATTTTCCACGATCTTGAAAGATATTATGATACTCGGATACAGTTTCCGGAAGGCAAGTTTGATAATCAACGTATAACCGGCAAATTCCGGATAAAAGATGGCATCGGTGACATTATGTCGATCCTCCGCAGGGAGATCGGGTTCAGTTATGATTATGATGATGAAAATGTCATAATAGTCAGATGACAGCTATGCCTCAAATGAAGAATACAGCTGTAATTAATCATAATTAATAAATCTAAAACTTAATAATTTATAGGATAAAAGTTATATTAACAATCTTTCGGTCTCAAATCATGGTGTGATTTGAAGACTTGTACTGTGCGGTATCCAAGCAACTGCATATACCGTTTACTTCCACTGATTGAAGCAGCCGAGTTTCTGCTTCTTCTGTAAATGATTGGAAACCACTAACTATATTTTAATTAACATGCATTATCACAAATTGCTGAGATCCATAAGCACAAAGATGCTTTTTATGCTTATGTTTTCTTGCTGCCTTTATGCTGAAGATTACCGTCTGCAAGGCGTGAAGGTGTCAGTCATCCGTTCTTCAGGTGCTTCTATCAAAAGCATTCTGAACGACATCGAGGGCCAGACCAATTACCTTTTTGTCTACCAGGACAATATTGATTTGAACAAGGTTGTTCATCTCAATGTTTCCGGTCAGGAGATTACGGCTGTCCTTGACGAACTTTTTTCCAAAACAAACATCGGTTACCGTATTGAAGGTAACTACATAAGCCTTTTCCGCAATGACACGGTGTCCGGCACGGCGGCTTCGCCGAGTCCTAACGCAGGACAGCAGGCAGAGCGTTCGGTCACCATTACCGTAAAAGATGTCAACGGTCCCATTGTCGGGGCAGGTGTCATGGTTAAAGGTACCACCATCGGTGACGTCACCAATATCGACGGTGTGGCCGTTCTTAAATCCGTTCCTGCAAATGCGGTTCTCGAAGTTTCCTTCCTTGGTTATATCACCAGCGAAGTCAGCTTGAGCGAAGGGCAGACCTCTGTTGAAGTCACCCTTAAGGAAGATACTGAACTGCTGGATGACGTGGTCGTCGTCGGATACGGAACTCAAAAACGTTCTGAGGTTACGGGCTCCATTACATCCATAAAAGGTGACGAGGTCGCCACCCGTCCCGCAGGAAGTTTGGCGGAGGCGCTGAGCGGCCAGGCTGCCGGTGTCATGGTGGCCATGACGGACAACGCCCCGGGAGGAAGCCCGAGCATTTTGATCCGTGGAGCGGCGTCTGTAAACGGAATGCAGCCTCTCTATGTAGTGGACGGCGTGAGACAGGACGCGGGTTTTGAATTCAACATGCGTGATGTCGAGTCCATCGAAATCCTGAAAGATGCCGGTTCTGCCGCCATTTATGGAGCGCAGGCTGCCGGAGGTGTCATCCTGATCACTACAAAACACGGTTCCGCCGAAAAGCAGAACATCAACGTCAATGCACGTTTCGGTATCCGCAAGGTCAACACCAACATCAAGCTGCTCAACAGGGACGATTTCATCGACGCACAGGCTTTGATCGGACGTGACATCCTTCTTTCCCACGGTGTGAGCAGCCGTGACCAGCTTCCTGACATTGACTGGATGGACTGGATGTACAACACCGGCTCCGAGCAGGAATACAGCGTCTCTCTTTCAGGTGCGGGCAACAAGGTAAAATACTTCCTTTCTGCCGGATACTATGATCAGAAAGGTGTCTATATAGACAACAGCGCCAAACGATTCTCCGTGCGCAGCAACATAGACGTCGATCTCAACAAGCATGTCACGGTCGGTCTGTCCCTCTATGGGAATGTCCGTGAGAACAATCCTGCCCGTTCAGGCGGAATACCTACACGAACCTCTCCTGCATGGTCACCGGTTGACGAAAATGGCAATTACACTCAGGCGCCCGGCTATATCGGAGGACCCAACCTTTACGGCAATGAACTTACATGGCATTACCATGGAAAGAACTATGGTCTGAATGCTCTGGCATATATGAATGTTAAAATCATCGACGGCCTTGTTTTCAGAATTAACGGTTCCGGCAAATTCACCAGCTATTCCAACAACGGTTTTTCCGAATATGGAAACTGGGGTACCATTGTCAACAATGCCTATATGGACGCCAATGCAGGCACCAAGCAGGATCTGCTTTACAATGCAACTTTGACTTACGACAAGTCCATCGGTGATCATAGTTTTAAAGTGATGGCCGGTACCGAGGCATCCAAAGATGACGGATACAATCTCCATGCACATGCTATCGATTTCCCTATCCAGATTGCCCAGTCTCTCAATCTTTCTTCAAATGCAAACAAAACGGCCGATGACAGCTGGCCCGTATCCCGTTCCCTGTCTTTCTTCGGACGTCTGAACTATTCATACAAGAACCGCTACATTCTTACTGCCAACATCAGACGTGACGGTTCCGACAAGTTCGCTCCTTCCAACCGCTGGGGAACATTCCCTTCAATAAACGTCGCATGGCGCTTTTCCGAAGAGTCCTTTGTCAAGAATGCCTTGCCTTGGCTTGGAAGCGGTAAGCTCCGTGCCAGCTACGGTATATTGGGTAATGACGGCATCGGTCAGTTCCTGTATGCAAAAGCATATGAAGGAGCTGTGCTGTATAACTATGGCGGAAGCAACCAGAGCATAGGCTGGGGCAACTACAAAGTTCCCAACACCGAGATCAAGTGGGAAGAAGTCCATCAGGCGGACTTCGGTCTCGACCTCTCTTTCCTTAAGGGACGTCTCAATGTTGTCTATGACTACTACAACCGTCAGACCAAGGATATGCTTTACTGGAGAACTCTGCCGATGGGCGCGGGTGTCGGATATTATGACAGCCAGAATCCTACCATGCCGGTCAACATCGGTAAGGTGCAGAATATCGGTCATGAGATTACCATCAACTGGAACGACGATATAAACGGCTTCGAATATGGTGTCGGATTGAACATGTCGTTCAACAGGAACAAAGTCGTGGATCTCGGAATCGACGGTGCCGTTCTTACGGACGGAGAATACAACCGTACCGAAAGCGGTAAGGCTATGGGACTTCTCTATGGCTACAAGGCCATCGGCATCTTCCAGAACCAGGCACAGGTCGATGAATACAACGCCCGTGCACGTGCCGCCGGTCAGGCATATTATTTCAGACCGCAGACAGGCCCCGGAGACCTCATCTATGATGACTTCGGAAAAGGTTATGTCAGCGGAGCTTCCCAGACTTACATCGGTAATCCTTGGCCGGACATGGTCATGGGTCTGAATCTGAGCGCCGCATGGAAAGGTTTCGACATCAAGGCCATGTTTACCGGAGCTTTCGGATTCGACATCTACAATGCGCTCAAGCCTCGTACCCAGCAGTTCTTCGGTGATGAAAACACTACCAAAGACATCTACAAGACTTCGTTCTTCGGGAACAACGGTGTTACCGACCAGCCTCGTCCGGGCATGTGGATTGACGGGACATACGTCTCCGATGCATCTCTCGGTCTGAACTACTACACCATATCCTCTTTCTGGGTTGAAAAGGGTGACTATGTCAAACTTAAGGATCTCACCTTGGGTTACACTTTGCCCGACAATCTTTCGAAAAAGCTCAGCATAAGCAAACTTAGAGTTTACGTCACGGCGAACAATGTATTCACGATCACCGGCTACTCCGGACAGGATCCTGAAATCGGCGGTACAAGCAGCTCTGGAAGCGGCAGCGTACGTCAGCGCGGCGTGGAATATCTTGGCCGCTATGTTCCTTCAAGACTGTATTCTTTCGGTTTGGATATCACTTTTTAAATAATTTGCAATCATGAAGAAAGTATTCTACATATTCACAGCATCGTTGATGCTCTCTGTATCTGGTTGCTCTGATTTCCTTGATATTGAAGATAAGACCACCATTTCCGACAAGGATTTCCCTGTTAATATCGAGCAGATCAATCTCATGTTGACGACTGCTTATTACGGGAGTCATGCCAACGGCCTTTACGGACAGTATTGGTTCAACTGCGGCATATACATGTGGGATCATACCACCGATGTGGACAACACATACGATGACCGTGGTCAGCTTCTGCTGGAAAATGCCAGTACGGACAACAGCTATGTACGCCGTCAGTACTCTGACATAATGAAATGGGTGGAGAAGTCAAATGAAGTTCTTGATGCCATCGACAGCTACAGGGCAAGTCATGAAGTCTCGGAAGACGATGGCAAAGAACTTGATTATATGAGAGGACAGGCTCTGTTCAACCGTGCGCTTGCATATTGGCACGGACAGATATTCTTTGAAATCGAGAGCAAGCAGGGCGGTCTGGGTCTTCCGATCTACGATCATGTTCCCATTACAGTAGATGAAATGCAGACTCCCCGTGCCACGACAGCCGAAACATGGGATTTTGTCATCAGCACGTTGAAAGAGGCTTCACAGCTGCTCGCCGGTCACAACAGCGATCAGACGCGTGCCACTGAATGGGCTGCCAAGGGATTGCTTGCAAAAGTTTACATGCAGGCCCGTCAGCCGCAGAATGCCAAGCCGGTTCTGGAAGACATCATCAACAACAGCGGCAAGAAGCTGGCTTCTCCTGATGTCTATTCCAAGATGTTCTATGTGAGCAATGAATGGGGGACTGACTACGAGTTCAATGAGGAAAGCCTCTACGAACTTGACATGACCACCAACTGGGGGGGCGGTCCGCGCAGCAGAAAAACCGGTTCGTCAATGCAGATGATTCTTGCACCGTGGGTGTTGAATCTTGACATCGATGTTTCTCCTGCCGGTCCGGATGATTTGGATCCCCGTACATCAAAGGCAGGCGGCTGGGGCAACAACTATGTCGCGGACGGTAACCTTGTCCGTTTCGGATTCACGCTCGGAGGCCCCGGCAAGAGAATCGCCAATCCGGATTATGACGCTTCCAAGCCAAGAAGCCTCAACAACTTCCCTCTGATTGTCCGTCCTGAATATGTCGCGCAGAGCAAAAATATAAAGGACAACAAGATAGCGGATCCTCGCCTTTACTTGAGCGCTGCACAGACTTATATCGACACTCATCTTGACGATTTAGGCCGTCTTACTTATGTGGACAAGCCGCAGTCAATGTATGCCGAGGTTCCGGACAAACTTGCATGGTCATACAAGAAATACATGAACATGGACGGTCTCGAGAACCAGATCAACTTCAGCAGCCCTGCCAATTTCTACATCATACGTATGGCCGACATCTATCTGCTCTACGCCGAGGTGTTGAAAGACAGCGATCCTGCCAAGGCTTTGGAGTACGTCAACAAGGTTCACCGCCGTGCCTACGGATATCCTGTGGACACTCCTTCCCCGGTTGACTACAGCAGCTTTACCGATGAGACAAAAGCATCTGCCCAAGATCACCTCCACAATGACGTGCTCAAATATGAGCGTTGGGCGGAACTTTTCGCCGAAGGTCAGTGGTGGTGGGACGTCCGCCGCTGGGAGATCGGTGAGCAGGAAATGCAATACTACAAGGAATCGCGTGCCGGCCGTCTTACCTGGCGTGGAATCGACTGCTATGTGCAGCCTATCCCTCAGCGTGAGATCGAGCGCTATCCCGCTGGTGTATTGAAACAGTCAGGCAACTATTAGTCTGTAATATTCAGACCTCCTCCTTCTCTCTGCATCCCTGTCAAAGGATGCAGAGAATGAGGAAGGAGGTTATTTTTTAGATTTCATACAAATACCATCATGGTTTCGTTTTCCAAAAGATTATTTTTTTTAGGCGGCTTGTTGGCCATCGTGTGCTCCTGCCGACCGGATGCCGGCAACGTTGTCGTGTATCCTGCCCCTGAAGGAGAAGTTCTGAACACTTCGTATCGGATGAAGGTTCAGGGTGTTGATGTCCCTGTATATGATGCCAAGATCGGCATGGAATACAAAGCGAACAGGGAAAGGGCTATGGATGACCAGCCTAACTCGGCAGATTTCTATGACATAGCGGGTTTCGCTTCTTTTGACTTGCTCAGCGGCGATGCTGATGTGGAGATCAGCTACAAAGAACCCATCAAAACTGCTAAGGTCCTGCCTGAAAAAGCCGGAATCACTCCCGTCATCAAGGGCGGCAAGCTAAGTTTCAAGGTTGACAAGCCGCAGCTTCTGACTGTGGAAGTGAACGGTGAACACATCCGTTCTCTGCATATTTTCGTTAATCCTGAAGACAAGAACATACCTGACCCCGATGACCCGAACGTCATCTATTTCGCACCCGGTGTCCATGAACTTACGGAATCGATAGAGGTCAAAGATAATCAGACTGTATATATCGCCGGAGGAGCTCTTCTGCGTTGGAAGGATGTGCCGGATGTGGATTCAAACGACCGTCAGGCCGTAAGAAAATCGCGTGCCGCAAGTTTCATAGTAAACGGCCACAATGCGACCATCCGTGGACGTGGCATCATAGATCAGGAGGGGGTCCATCGCCTCAAGCCTCGCAACATCATGCTGATAACGGGCGATTCCATCAACATAGAAGGCGTGATCCTCCGCGATGCTTCCGTATGGACCGTTTCGCTGAGAGGCGCGGACAATGTGACGATTGACAACATCAAACTTCTGGGACACCGTGCCAATTCCGACGGAATCGACATCTGCGACAGCTGGGATGTCACTGTCAGAAACTGCTTCGTCAGAACGTTGGACGACCTGGTCGTGGTCAAGACTTACAGCCGCGAGAACGGCAGCGGTAACATCTTGGTAGAGAAGTGTCTGCTTTGGAACGAGGTTGCGCATGCGTTGAGCATCGGTGCTGAAATTCAGCAGCAGGTGGACGGCGTCGTCTTCAGGGACTGCGACATCATAGGCGACCATTGCCGTGAGTGGTCTTTGCGCGTATACCAGTGCGACAAGGGCATAGTCAAGAACATAACGTTCGAGGACATACGCATAGAAGAGGCGGTCAAGTTTGCATCTCTGTGGATAAACGAGGCCAAATGGTCGACCGACCCTGAGCGCGGACATATCGAAAATGTGGTCTTCCGCAACATCAACCTTAAGACCGCACCTACCGTCAAGGGCATCGAATTCCTCGGTTTTGATGCGGGACATGCAATCAAAAATGTCACGGTGGACAATGTAGTCATCGCCGGTCACAAGGTTACCAGAGATGACATCACGGTCAACGACTATGTTTATGATCTGATAGTTAAATAATATTCGCGCTCCATGAAAATATCAAATATCATCTCACTCCCTTTGGCCGTGCTGTTTGCGGCATGCCAAAGTGTCAGCACTCCGGTGCAGACGGAACCGGCAAAACCGGAAACCGGAAAAGTTACCGTTTATTCCGCTCCTGTCAACGAAGTGTTGAACCATGATTACCGTGTGATAGTGGAAGGCCAGGAAGTGCCTGTCTACAACAGGAGAATAAGTCTCAACGCCAACAAGACTCAGGTAAATGAAAGCCCTGAATCATATGAGAATGCAGCTTTTGCATATTTTGATCTCATTGAAGGGGAAGTAAAGGTCACGGTAAGTTTCAAGTCCAATATTCGTTCGGTGAGGTTTGCCTCGGCAGGGAAAAAACCTATTCCTGAATTCAGAGAAAATCTGTTGACCTTCAAAGTGAGCGAACCTCAGAACCTTTCCGTCATCATCAACGATGACGAAGTCCATGCACTCGACCTGTTCATCAATCCTCAGGAGCAGGATATACCTGATGCGAAAGACCCGAAGGTCGTGTATTTCGCCCCCGGAAGCTACCGTCTTCCTGCGGCCACATTGGAAGACGGCATGACGGTCTATGTTGCCGGCGGAGCAGTGGTGCATTGCTATGTCGGGCCTCATGAATGGTATACCGTCAATGCGGAAACCGGTCTGAAAAACTACAGCCCTTTCTACATGCTCAATCTTGACGGAAAGCAGATAAAGATATGCGGAAGAGGCATCATCGATGCGGACGGAACACCGTTGGGATCACGCCGCGGCATCAGAATCAACGGAGAGGACATCAGCATGGACGGAGTCATACTCAGGAATTCCAGCGAATGTGCAATCTATGTCGACAATGTCAGGCAGGCGAAGATCAACAACGTCAAGATTCTCAACTACCGTTTCAATGCCGACGGAGTGGATGTTTCCCCGGCCGCATCGGATGTGGTAATCTCCAATTCTTTTGTACAGGCCAAAACCGCGTTGAAAGATCTTTCAGGCAAAGCGGTTTCGCAGGACAATCTTCTGGAGGACATCAAGTAAAACTGTCCTGAGAACTGGACAAAAAGCAATATTGCAGACATGAAAAGATTTTTGACGATATTTTTGCTTCTGTCGGGGTTCAGTGCGTATGCCTCTCAGGTTGACCACATTGAACCGCCGTTCTGGTGGACCGGCATGAAGAATCACGAACTGCAGATCATGGTGCATGGTTCCGGCATTGCCGCAAGCTCCGTTTCGATAGACTATCCCGGAGTGGAGCTGAAGGAAACCGTAAGGACAGGCAATCCCAACTATCTTTTTCTTTACCTCAACATAAGCGGAGATGCTAAGCCGGGCAAGCTGCCCATCGTCTTTGCCGAGGGCAAGAAAAAGAACGTGCAGGAATATGAGCTTAAAAGCCGCACCCGCTCTGTCGGAGCACAGGGCGTATCGACGGAGGACGCCATATACCTGCTGACTCCGGACCGTTTCGCGAACGCCGACCCGTCGAATGACGAACTTGACGGGGTGAAGATTGACCGCAGCCGCAGCGGTGCACGGCACGGGGGAGACCTGCGCGGCATAATCGACCATCTGGACTACATCCAGGATCTTGGTTTTACTGCCGTCTGGCTGAACCCTGTACTGGAAAACCGTATGCCGGGAGGATCGTACCATGGCTACTCTACGACCGACTACTATAAAGTGGACCCTCGTTTCGGTTCAAATGAGGAATACTGCGAACTTATAGACAAGGCTCACGCAAGAGGTATGAAAGTTGTCATGGACATGATTTTCAACCACTGCGGAAGCTCCCACTGGTGGATGAAAGATCTGCCTGACAGTGACTGGCTCAATTATCAGGACAATTTCAAACCTACCAACCATCTTAAGTGGACGGTCATGGATCCCCATGCTGCCGGCACAGAGAAGGAAGCTTTTCTTGACGGATGGTTTTCGAGAGGGATGCCTGACCTTAATCAGCGCAACCGTCATCTCGCACGCTATCTGATCCAGAACAGCATCTGGTGGATTGAATATGCCGGAATAGATGCCATCCGTCAGGACACCCACTCCTATATGGACTATGACTTCCTTTCCAGATGGTGCACGGATGTAGAGGCGGAATACCCGGACTTCAACATAATGGGAGAAGTTTGGTATCCGCGCGGCACCAACTCTGCATGGTGGCAGCGCAACAGCCCGTTGAGCCGTACCGATTCGGGTCTCAAGACCATTATGGATTTTGAACTGGCTTTCGCTTCCCAGCACGTGTTTGACGAGGAAAGCGACGGAAACGATTTGCATGAGGCCGGATTGTTCAAGATTTATGAGATTCTTGCCCAGGACTATCAGATAGCAGACCTTGACAATGTTCTCGTATTTCTTGACAACCATGATCTGGCGCGGTTCATGCGCAAGGGGGAAACCGACCTCAGGCGTTACAGACAAGGTATAGCTTTCATACTCACTACCAGAGGCATACCTGAGATATTTTATGGTACTGAGATTCTGATGTCAGGTACCAAGGAGGAAGGAGACGGTGTCATCCGTACCGATTTCCCCGGAGGATGGGAGGGAGACCCTTCCAATGCATTTACCTCTCAGGGGCGCACCGACCTGCAGAATCAGTCGTGGGACTACATGAAAAAGCTTCTTGACTGGAGAAAGCAGAGCGAGGCGGTCAAACATGGCAAGCTCATCCACTATGCTCCTTTGTCAGACGGATGTTACGTCTATGCGCGCATAAAGGACGACAAAACAGTGCTTGTCATTATGAACGGCACTGACAAGGACCAGAAATTGGACATGAGCCGGTTCAGCGAAGTCACGAAAAGCTATACGCGAGGTAAGGACGTTGCCACCGGCATGACATTGGACATTTCCGGTTCCGTAGACATCTCCGCCAGGGGAACGTATGTGCTTGACCTTATGCGCTGATGTCATGGTGTATTTATCCATCGAATTAATCTTCAATTAATGATACAATGAAAAAAAGCATTTTACTTTTAGCATCCGGGCTGCTCTGCATGACAGCGTTTGCCCAGAAAACCGTTACATACCCGGCTGTGCCCGGAGCCCGTACCAGCTCCGACTTTTCGGCCGAAGTCAATGGACAGTCTGTCTGGACCGAAGTTGCCGGCGCAGGCGGCATAGAAGATCTCAACATCGTCAATTTTTCGTGTGAAGGAACACAGAACATCACCATCACCGCATCGGAGGCGATTACCAATTATGAGATACATCCCAAGAGCGCTGGAATAAAGGCGAAAGTCAACGGCAAGCAATTGTCATTCAGCGTAGATGGTCCTAAGAAACTGTATATCCAAGTCAACAGCCTTCCTTATCTGGCAGTATTTGCCAATCCGCTCGAGACAGATGTTCCCAAGGCTTCCGACAAGAAGATAACATACTTCGGTCCCGGAGTCCATGAGCTTGGAAGACTTGAACTGACAGCCGGCCAGCAGATATACCTTGCAGGCGGTGCCAATGTGATAGCCAATGTATTCGGCAACGGTGTGGACAATGTCAAGATTTACGGACGCGGCACGCTGACAGGCAACGTGAGAGTCGCCAGCAGCGACAACCTTCATGTGGACGGCATCCAGATCAGGAACACCAACGGGTGGGCAAACACATTGACCAACTGCACGAACTCAGGTTACAACAATGTGAAAGTGTTCTCCTACAAAGGTGTCTGGGGACTTGACGGCATCAATCCGGTGTCATGTAAGAAGTTCGACATTACCGACTGTTTCCTCCGTACCCGTGACGACTGCATAGCCATCAAGAGCAACGGCCGCAGAGACCGCAACGACTATGACCTCAGCACTCGCGACATCACGGTTTCCAAATGCATTATGGTAGGCTGGGATCATGCCGACGGAGTGACTCTCGGATTCGAGCTTAACGGCGGTGTGGTCGAAAATGTGCTTGTGAAGGATTGCGACATCCTCCGTGCCCGCGGAAACGGACGTTCCGGTGGCCATTCGGCGTTCAGCATAGTCTGCGACGGTCCGTCAAATGTTTCCAACATAACCTTCGACGACATCAGGGTTGAGGGAGATATAGAGTACAAGAACCTGGAAATCATCCTGACCGAGGGTGAGCGTTACGGCAACGGAAAGCATGGCACCATCAACGGTGTCAACATCAAGAATGTTACATGGGAGAACCCTACAAAGCCATTTACCATTGTCGGACTTCCTGTTCAGGCCGTGGAGAACATCACTTTCACCAACTGCTATGTCGGCGGCAAGCTTATGACCGGTTTCGATGATGCGCAGTTCCAGGTGGAATTTGCAAATGGTATCGTATTTGTTCCGGGAGGCGAAGCAAAGTATGTCCGCTATCCTGAAGCACAGAGCAAATAATGAAAAGAATACTCTTTTTTCTGACGGGAGCGGCCATCGCAGTATGGCTGCTCTCTGCGTATAAGACGGCTGATCGTGCAGCTACTGCTTCCGGGCTCAGTGCCGAGGCCTTTGAAATCGTCACCGATCAGGGAAAAACACATCTCTACAGGTTGACGAACAAGCATGGTGCGGAGCTCTGCGTGTCCGACCTCGGAGCCAGGGTAGTATCCCTGATGGTTCCCGATGCGGAAGGGCGCTTGAGCGAAGTAGTGCTGGGGTTCGACAGTCTTAAAACTTATTTTCCTTCGTTCAGCGAATTCGGAGCCACGATAGGGCGGTATGCCAACCGCATAGGCAATGGAAGGCTTGTGATTGACTCGGATACTCTTCAGCTGCCTCGCAATCTTGGAGGGCACACTCTGCACGGAGGACCGGACGGGTGGCAGCACAGATTGTTTGCCGGAAAGCAGCATGGCCGGTCGGAAGTCGAATTGAAACTGTCCTCTCCCGACGGCGATATGGGTTTTCCCGGAAATGTGAACCTTACGGTTACATATACTCTTACCGATGACAACGAATTAAAGATAAGCTATCATGCGTCAACCGACCGTAAAACGGTAATCAATCTTACGAACCATTCGTATTTCAATCTTTCGGGCACGGCGGCGGAAGATGCCTTCGGACAGGAGCTTTACATCAACGCGGATTATTACACGCCGGTCGATCGCACGGCTCTGCCTACAGGCGAAATAGCCCCGGTATCGGACACCCGCTTCGACTTTACCTCCCCGAAGGAACTTTCCGTGTTGTTGAACGGCGGCCGGCGCGGAGGACTTGACAACAACTGGGTTCTGAACACGAAAGGGGGGCTCGATCAGGTGGCAGCTTCCTTGTATTCTCCTGCGTCAGGCATACTGATGGAGGTTTACACTACGGAGCCCGGCATTCAGGTCTATACCCCGTTCATGGGGCAGCCTCCAGTGGGCAGGGGAGGAATCCGCTTCAACAACCGTCCCGCCGTCTGCCTTGAAACACAGCATTATCCCGACAGCCCGGCACATAAGGACTGGCCAAGCGTGACACTTGAACCCGGAAAAGACTTCAATTCCGTGACGATATACCGTTTCCGCGTCAGAAAACAGTAGCTCCTATCTTGCTATCTTATCATACAGCTCCTTCCAGGAGTCAACCACATCATATGTCACATCGCTTGCGCCAATGGACTTGAAATGTCTTTTGGCGCATTCTATCTTTGCCTGTTCGACAGGACGCAGATCCGCATCAAGCGCCTTCCCTTTGGTTTCTGCTATGAAGTAAACGTTCTTCACAGTGCCTTTCTTAAAGACTACCGCCCAGTCAGGATTGTACCGGCCCATCGGTGTGTTGATATAGAACTTTCGGGGTAATTTAGTATATACCTCCACAATATCCTCTTTCTCCAACGAGTCGGCAAATTCCTTCTCATTCTTTGAGTCAACGACCACAAGGTCGTACAAGCTCTTCTTTGACTTTATGGCATTCTCGCCAATCCTGCCACGGAGAGCAGTACCTGTAAAGACATCTTCCTGAAATGTGTTGTCCAGCGTGTCGTACCGGATATGCTCTATCACAGTCAAAGCCTTGCATGAGTTGATAAGGTTGGCTGTTTTCATGATAAACTCTTCCGGGTTCATCTTGAAAAGGGAGAACTTCTCCGGGCTCATGCGCATCAATATCTTTACGATTGTCTTACGTGTCAAGCCTGTCTTACTGACAAGCTGACCTATAAGGTCATACTTCACAGTATTGCCAACAGCCTCGGTGACATGAACAGTTTTGCGCAAGTCCTCTGCCATTGCTGTACCATCTTCCAACGACCGCTTGTCCTTGATCTCTTCCAGACTGCCGTGAGACACGACGATGCGGATTTCAGTAACGTTGAACTTGGTACTATTTAGTTGAGCAACGGCATTGTCTATAAGTTTCTGTGAGTCAAAGTGAACGGTATAATAGCTGTGGATGTTTATCTTCTTCCACAAGTCGAGGAATTCTGTCTTGAACCTATCTTCGTCGAAGTTTGCCTTGACATTGTCACGACCGTTACGGACCTTAACCTTATCCGGATTATAGATATTGTCAAGCTGCTTGACGATGACATTGTGCAAATCCTCTACATTTCCGAAGTTTACTTCGCCCTTCTCCTTATCTGCGAAGTATTTACCTGTCAGTTTGCCATGACTGTCAATGTAACCGCCAATGATAAGGGCATATTGTATCTCGTCTGCCTTGTCCTTGGTGATGGTATGCTCGACATTGTCCTCTGTAGTGTATTTGACACCGATAAACAAGTCTTCGTTGACCTTCTGCGGACGGTCGGCACAAGCATCGGCAATCTCCGTCTGCAAACTCTTGGCAAACCTATCATAGCTCTCACTGGCAATGACGGTCAGTACATTGGTATCAAAAACTCCGTCAGTACCAAGTACATCGGCATCCTGTCTGTCGCCTCGGTCATTGACGCAAAGGCGCATGCCACGACCTACTTCCTGACGCTTCTTGTTCTCGTTGTCACTGTCTTTCAACGTGCATATCTGGAATACGTTAGGGTTATCCCAACCTTCCTTCAACGTACTGTGGGAGAAGATGAAACGCACAGGCTCTTTCAGACTGAGCAGACGCTCCTTGTCCTTCATGATGAGGTCGTATGCGCTCTCATCATTACTGCTGTCGTCCTTCAACTCTGTCTTTGACGGGTCAACCATCTTGCCGTTCTTATCCATCGAGAAGTACCCCCGGTGGATGTTCTCAACAGAGTTGCGCGGGTCGGAGAGATAGCTAAGATAGGCAGGAGCAATTGGGTCTATATGAGATTGCTTATATTCCTGTAATATCCGTGGATATTCTTCCTCGAACATCTTTGCATACTTGCCCTTGCTATCTTCCTGGTCGTACACTCGGTAACTGCTCACATGGTCGATGAAGAACAATGACAGCACCTTTATGTGTCGTGGGAATAACTGGCTCTCACGCTCAATGTGTTTGCGGATGGTTTCTCGTATCTGGTTGCGGCGAATGACATCCATATTTGTTGCTCCTACCATCTGACCTTCTTCAAGAGTAAGTCCGTTCAAGAACTTGATGGTATTGTATCTGCCGTCAATGCTTTCTACTATGAAGTTGTCTCTGTATTCCTCAAGTCCGCCACTTAACTCAAAGAGGTTGGCGCCTTCGTCAACTATTCGAGATTGTTGTGTTGCAGTACCTCCTTTGCGCATCACGTCAAAGTTGATACGTGCCTTCGGATTACCTGTTGAGATGATAATGTTCTCAAGATAAACATACCCGTTTGTGGCTGTAGTGCCTACCTGTTCAACTCCCACAACCTCAATCTTCTTCACAAGGTGCTTGTTGTAGGCGTCCATTGCGTCAAGACGATACACCATATTGGCAATATCTTCTTTGCGGTGGGTTGCGCTGTATAAGAGTTTGAAGAGCGGATTGAACAGCTTCAGTCCTTTACGGGTCTGGTTTGCCTTGTTTGCGCCAAGAACACTCTGCGGCTCGTCAATAATCATTATAGGATTGGTGGCAGCGAGAATGTCTATCGGTCGGCGCGAACGGAACTCGTCACGGCGAGAGAAGATTATACGTGCGGTGGCGTCTCCACCACGCCCTTCCTTGTTCTTTCTATCGTCAAAACTGCTGTTGAATGCCTGTGTATTGATGATCATCACATGCATTCCGGCATCAGAGGCGAAGGAGTCTATCTTTGAGAGTTGCTTTGAGTTGTAGATAAAGTATTGTATTCGCTTTCCATATTCCTGTGCGAAGTGCTCGCTCATGCTGTCGAAACTGCTGAGTACGCCTTCACGGATTGCAATGCTCGGCACTACGACTATGAACTTAGTCCAGCCATATCGCTTGTTAAGCTCGAACATCGTCTTGATATAGGTAAAAGTCTTGCCCGTACCTGTTTCCATCTCAATGGTCAGAGTACGCCCATCGCCTTCAAGTTCCTCGATAGGTTTCAGTCCGAACTCTGTCTGCACCCGACGTATGTTGTCTTTCAGCGGCACTTCAGGCAGTATTGGTGCATTGGCAAAGCCTTCTACAGGAGAGGGAATCACATACTGTTCTGCAAGGCCTGCGTCGGATTTATATGATATATACCCTTGATCCACCTGGAAGTTGCTGACACCGTCATGGTGCGGCTGCCCTGAAAAGCAGTCGGTAACGGCACGTGCAGCATCCTCCTGGAATCGTTGATGTTTATATTTGAGTTTCATGCTATAGCACCCTTATATTATTCAACGCTTCATCGTCAGACCAGCCCAAAAGTTGTTTGAACTGCTCGAATATATTTATTTTCTGTTCGTCTTTCTCGAAGCAATTGTCACGGAAGAGTACCCGGAGCGGAGCTTTGTCGGCTATAGCCTTGACAACATTACCTGTAATAGGCTTGCCGAAGCATGCCACGAGGTCGCCTTCGTTTACGGTATAGACTTTCACGCTGTCTACGGTCTCTGTTTCTAAAGGCAAAGACAACTCTACACCCCAGTCGGCCATGCTGCCATAAAGCAGGTCAAGGTCTGTGCGGTCTTCTTTTACATTGTCTGCAAAGAGATCAAGTTGTTCTGGCTTTAAGTCCTTTGGAGCGAAGTAGACATCCTTCATGTTGCTGGAGTCTATGCGGAATACACGGAAGCCAGTGTCAAGTTTTGACTTTTCTCTTTTTGTAAATAACTCAGGCTGATTTTTCTTTAAATTTTCTTTAATTCTCTGTCCTGCTAATTTTATCCGCTTTTCACCTATTTGACAAATGTTCGTATACCCAGATTTCTTCGCTTTGTTATTCGTTTCTTCTGGTAACTGAACAAGTATAAACTTACAATGCTTGTCTTTTTCTGCATTGAATTCCATAAGTGCATGTGCTGTTGTAGCAGAACCTGAAAAGATGTCGAGTACAATGGAATCATCTTTTAAGTTTGCAAGTGTAATAAGTCTTTTAATAAGACGAACAGGCTTTGGACCATCAAATACACCTTTGTCGCCAAATAAGGAAACAACTTCTTGCGCACCTTCTTGACTGTGACCAACTTCTTTAAAAAATAATATAGAAGTGGGTGCCATACCTTCATGTTTTAATTCTGAGAGAAATCTCTTCAATCTTGGTCCGTTATTTCCTTCAGGACCAAACCATATCCGATTTTCCTTGATTTTTTGCTTGAATGTAGCTTTGGGGAAGCTCCAAGAGCGTCCTCCTGGTGGGTTTATAACTCTACCACTTGGAGTTGTAATAGGATAGTCACATTCTGCATTGTATGTTTTAACTGATATGTCGCTACTCATCCAAGGTCCTCTCGGATCATTATCGGGATTACTATATCTAGAATTAGCTTCTGCTGATCTTTCTAGCCTACCAATCGTAAAATTATCTATATTTTTAGCGAACATTAATACATAGTCATGACTATTTGAAATGTATTTTGCATCATTCTTTGGAGAAAAGGCTCTTTCCCAAATTAGTTGAGCAATAAAATTAGTTTCTCCAAAAATTTCATCACATATTTTTCGGAGATTTTCAACTTCGTTGTCATCTATTGAAATGAATATAACTCCATCGTCGCTCAATAATGATTTCGCAATTTGCAACCTTGGATAAATCATAGAACACCAATCTGAATGGAATTTTCCATTTGTATCAGTGTTTTTAAGGAAACGGTTTCCTAATTCATCTACATATCCGGCTTCTTCATCATATTCTTCTGATGATTTTGAAAAATTATCATGATAGACGAAGTCATTGCCTGTGTTATAGGGTGGATCGAAGTACATCATCTTAATTTTGCCAAGATAAGACTTCTGTAGAAGTTTTAAGGCCTCAAGATTATCACCTTCAATATATATGTTTTGAGTGTGCTCCCAATCAACACTGTTCTTTAGTACAGGACGTAGCGTCTTGTTGATAGGTGATGCAGCTTCACGACGTGCAGCTTGCTTGCCAACCCATGTGAACTCGTATGCTTCAGGCTCGTCCTCGACGGTATCGTCGCCAAGGAGTTGACGCAGTTTTGTGAAGTCCACGACATGCCGCAACTTTTTCGGGTCAGGAGCCTCCGTGAAGCATGATGGCATTATTTTATAGAGAGCTTCCAGATTCAGCTTCGACGAACTTTCAGTCCAGCCGAATGCTGACGCACGATACGGGGGGGGGTAAATGATTGATATTCAATCTGTTATCCTTATCTATAGATTGCATTGTAAAAGAATTGTACACAAATATATATAAAATCGCTCAAAAGATGCGTTCATAACTCAATCATAAGATAGCATGATTGTGTGAGAATCGAGAAAGTGTGAAAAAGGATTCTTTTGTGGAAAAAAGTACAACTGCCATGAACGGAAATGCACCTATTTTTGCATGAAGAAAAAGGCAAGATGAAAAAGTTTATATTGACGCTAACGGCATTAATTACAATGACGGCAAACATTAACGCACAGACCTACGGAGATGAAGGGCCCACGCTTACTCCGAACAGGCTTGGACTTGTCTATGAAAACGCCATAGACAAGAATGAAGAGGGCAAAGTAAACATCCGTCGGGTAGGATACAAGATTGACGGCATAGACGTGGTTGCAAATGTTTATACGCCCGCCGATTACAGAGAAAACGGAAGTTTTCCGGCCATCGTCGTCGCACATCCGAACGGCGGCAGCAAGGATCAGGTAGCAGGTCTGTATGCGCAGAAACTTGCCGAAGCCGGTTTCGTGACCATTGCCTTTGACGCACGCTACCAGGGTGAAAGCGGCGGTACTCCGCGCCGGACTGACAAGCCCTCCAACCGCATGGGAGACATCATGGGGGCAATCGATTATATCCAGAACTATCCGGGCGTAGATCCGGAACGCATAGGTGCTTTCGGCATCTGCGGGGGCGGAGGATACACATTCGCGACGGCTGCCGAGGATCATCGCATCAAGGCTGTCGCTACTTTGAGTCTCTTCAATACCGGAGATGTCCGCCGCAACGGATACATGCGGACACAGATGGGCGACATAGACGAGCGCTTGCGTGAAGCATCGCTTGCCCGCCGGAAGGAAGCTGCCGGGGCGGAACCGGAAGTCATGGGATTTACGGACATGACTCCGGATGAAGCACGCAAAATAAAGGTCGATCTCTATCGCGACGGGTATTTCTATTATAGTGTTACCCACAAGTCGCCCAACGCTCCCGGCACCTATCTGAAAAGCTCTCTCATGGACATGATGGCGTGGGACGCTACCGATCACGCCGAACTCATCACCCAGCCGCTGCTGGTCATCGCAGGCTCCATCGCCGACAGCCGCTATATGAGTGAAGAGGCTTTTGCCAAGGCCAACCATACGGCCGACAAGGAATTGTTCATAGTTCCGGGCGCCACGCACATCCGCACCTACTTTGTCAAAGAGTACGTCGACAGCATCAGTGACAGGCTGAACACATTTTTCAAAGCGAAGCTTTAATATCGCAGTTTCATGCAGCAGGAAAACGACAAGACATTCAAAGACAGGATTCAGGACAATCTACTGAAGGAAATCACGGCGGCAGGGCTCCTGAACGGAACTCTTCTGTCTTCGCCCGACATAGACGGCGCATGGATCCGGCTGGCTCCGGATTATTATGGCGACGCGGTACGGGAGTTCAACAAGTACCCGGAATTCACCCTTGCATGTGCCGGCTATCTCGGGATGGCCGTGGCACGGCTTTGGGACGAGGATTGGACTAAATATAAGGACGTCGCATACTCCTTCTTTCAAGGCGAAAGGGGATTTGACGACATGGACGATCACATCACGGGAAGTATTCTCAAGGAGTCCGGGTTCAGTGTTCCCGCCATGCAGTCATTAAGCGCGGCCGCATATCATTTCCTGATGAAGGAAGCTCCCGAACCGGGCACGGCCGATGCCTACAGGATGTTTCTTGACTGCTGTGAAGTGATGTTCAGAACGGGTGCGGCAATCGAACTGCACCGTTTGGGATATAAAATAATGTCATTACCTTTAGAGTGACGGATGACGACATCCGAAAAGCGGCGCATCGGACACTTGCCGATGCGTGCGCAAACAGAGCAATATACAGCGAACTATGAAAAGTTTCAAACCGAATGCGTGGTTTCTTCCGCAAAGCGTCATCATCATAGGCACTTACGATGCGGACGGCACACCGAATGCCATGAATGCCGCATGGAGCGGCACATGGGACAATGACGAGATCTTCATCTCCATGGGCAACCATCAGACCACTGTCAACCTGAATGCCAATCCCGATTTCACCGTGGCTTTCGCCACACGGGAAACCTTGACTGAGGCCGACTATGTCGGAGTCGTCAGCGGGAAGAAGACCAAAGACAAGGTTGCAAAGACCGGGTGGACAGCTGTGAAAGGGGAGTGCGTAAATGCTCCGGTCTTCACCGACTTTCCTCTTACCATGGAATGCCGTATCGAGAAAAAGTACGATGAGTCAGAAACAGGCTTTTATCTCGTCGCTAAAGTCCTCAACATCCAATGCCGTGAGGATTATCTGGCTGAAGACGGAAAGCCGGATGTGGAGAAGATGCACCTCATAACGTTTGACCCTATCCATGCCGGCTATATCGAACTTGGCCCGCGTGTAGGCAACGCCTTCAAGGATGGCCTTAAACTCAAATAGTATTCTTTATATCACCGCTTAAGCATAGACAAGATGATTGCAGAAGGGAAGTACCGGCATACATATTCGCCTGAAATATCGGACATAACGCCCTCGTACATGTTTACGCCCAATGCAATGCTGAAATATTTCCAGGACAGCTTTGCACGGATGATGACAATCTACGGGTTGGCCGCCTTCGACATAGTCAAGCAGAGGCGGATGCTGGTCATCACGGAGTTCAAAATAGATGTCCGGCCGGAAGTCACCTTCTGGTCGGAAGACTTTATGGTCGAACTGTGGATCAGCGAACTGACACCTTTGCGCATTTACTGCGATTTCCGCATTGTCCGCAAGGACAACGGACAGCTGATAGCCTCGGGGACAAGCCAGTGGAACATTCTCAACCTCGACACGAGACGGCTGGAGACGACTGATTTTCTCTCCGGCAAATTGACGGTAATTCCCGAACTGATGACCTCCTGCCACAAAAAAGAACGTTTCCCCAGACAGGAGACCTGTGAAATGGAGGTATCGCATCATGTCAACCGGCTTGATCTTGACTTCAACCGCCACGTCAGCAACCGCAACTATGTGAGCATAGCCCTGCTGACCATGCCCGAGGAAGTCCTTTCCACGCAGACGCTGACATCATTCACCGTCCACTGGCTTCACGAAACCTATCTTGACGACGACCTCGTATGCCGTATGTCGCATACAGCGGACGGAGACTTTCTCCACACGCTGACCAACAGGGAGGGCGTAGTGGTATGTGAGCTCTTAAGCAGATGGCAGCCTCAGACCGCGATTCCTGATGTGAGCGAAGTGCTGAACCGTGATTTGTAGAGGTTCGCTTCCATGTTTTATTTTACTTTGGAAGCGATGGCTCTTGCCTGTGCATCTGCCTGAGCTGCCTCTGCACCGTGGATGCTTGTACCGCCGAGGACGTTTGCCGTAGGGGCCTCTTTCTTGATGAATCGTTCGCTGCTGCCCATACCGCTGCCCTCATTGGTGCAGAAAGGGATGATAGTCTTGCCGGTGAAGTCGAAACTCTCAAGGAAAGTGTAGACTACCATAGGCATCGTGCCCCACCAGTTAGGATAACCGAGAATGATTGTGTCATACCCTTCGATGCTGTCGAGTTTGTTCTTCAGCTCCGGACGGGCCTTCTCACGGAGTTCCTGTTTGGCCTGGTCTATGCACGCGTAATAATCCTTCGGATACTCGTATGTGGTGTCAATCCGGTAAACATCTGCATCGGGCAGCAATGCCTTAAGCTTCTCAACGACTATCTCCGTGTTCCCTTTGTCGAGGTTGCGGATGCTTCCGTTCCAGTAATTTTCTCCTCTGCGGGAGTAAAATGCGATTAATGTCTTTCCCATAATTGAAAGTCGATTTTACTTTTTCTTATATTGAAATCCTATGCTCCTTTTTCCATTCGCAAAGATATGATGATTATCAGTATGTCTTTATGGACTTTTTTCGGGAGAAGATAGCATTTTTACTGATTTGTTTGCCGGACTGCAACGGGCAGCGCATACCGCTTCAAAACTTCGAGAGGGCGGAGCTGTAAAATTCGGGATGGATAAGTATACAATAAAGTGATGTGCACCGATGGATTCAAACTACATGATACGGATTGTTCCTTTTTGCTATTTTTGCTGAAACGGACACGTGCGGCAGGCCTGATCCGCTCCTCAACAGATCGGGGCATAAAGTGAGTATGTCAGATAAAAACAACAATATGAAAGTTCTATTGATAAGTGCCAGCCCCCGCAACGGAGGCAACACGTTCATCGCCCTCAGCGAGGTGCAGAAGACATTGGAAAAGGATGGAATCGAAACCGAACTGATACAGATCGGCACCAAACCCATACGGGGCTGCATTGCATGCAACTGGTGCAAAACCCATCCTGAAGCGGCCCGCTGCGTTTTCGATGACGACATGGTGAACGGCATTTCAGCCAAGGCAAAGAAAGCGGACGCATTCGTGTTCGGTGCTCCCGTTTATTACGGCGTGCCGAACGGAAGTGCAATTTCCCTTGTTCAGCGTCTGCTCTACAGCAACGGTTCCGCATTCATGTACAAGCCGGTGGCGAATGTATGCATCTGCCGCAGAGGGGGTGCGGACGTTTCATATCAGACGATGAACATGATGTTCGAGATGATGAGCATGCCTGTGGTGACGTCGCAGTACTGGAACATTGCCTACGGCAGAGAAAAAGGGCAGGCGGCACAGGATGCGGAAGGGATGCAGACCATGCGGACACTGGCCCACAACATGTCGTGGATGCTTAAGAAGTTCCATGGCGAACCGGCAGGGGAGAGGCCCGAACAGGAACTGCCGTGGACTCCGATGCATTTCATCAGGTAGAAATGTGTAAAATCTGGCGAAAAAAGTTAAACAACGATACGGGCATTTCTCACAATCTTTGCAAGCGGAACAGAAAACATCTTTTTATATGAAATACACGACTCTTGGAAAGACGGGAATAGAAGTTTCCCGTATCTGCGTGGGATGCATGTCCTACGGAAAGGCATCGAAAGATTTTCAGCAATGGACTCTCGGACCTGAGGATACCCGGGCCATGGTGAAGCACGCCGTTGACCTCGGCGTAAATTTCTTTGACACGGCCAACATCTATTCTTTCGGCACCAGTGAGGAATATCTGGGCAGAGCGTTGCGGAACATAGGCATTCCGCGTGAAAAGGTAGTGATTGCGTCCAAGGTGTTCTTCAACGAAGGACAGCTCTCCCGCAAAGCCATACTCAGGGAGATTGACGGAACTCTTCAGCGTCTGGGCACGGACTATCTGGACCTGTACCAGATTCACCGCTTCGATTACGGTACTCCCATCGAAGAAACCATGGAGGCTCTCGACACTCTGGTAAAAGCGGGAAAGGTCCGTGCTATAGGAGCTTCCGCGATGTTCGGCTATCAGTTCCACAACATGCAGGTCTGCGCCGAGCGTAACGGCTGGACACTCTTCTCCACCATGCAGAACCACTACAACCTTATGTACCGTGAAGATGAGCGTGAGCTGATACCCATATGCGAACAGTACGGTGTCGCCCGCATTCCCTATTCACCTCTGGCAGGAGGCCATCTGACTCATCGCGGCTGGGAAAGCGGCTCTGCACGTTCAAATACCGACGAAACCATCCGCAAGAAGTATGATGCCGCCAAAGCTAACGACATGGAAATAATCGAGAGGGTGGCCGTACTTGCAGAACGTCTCGGTGTCACCATGACGGAAGTGGCTCTTGCATGGACTCTTGCCAAAGGCGTCGCGGCTCCCATAGTCGGCGCTACAAAGGTGTCTCATTTCGATGCTGCCGTAAGGGCAGTTGACCTTGAGCTCGGCAAGGAGGAGATCGCCTTTCTCGAGGAGCCCTACAGAGCGCACGAAATCGTGGGCGCGCTTGCCAAGACTGACTCCAACACCATATAATAGAACATGTTTAAGAAACTATTTCTGTCCGGACTGTGTGTCCTGGCAAGTATGGTCATATACGCTCAGAATATGGAAAATGCACTTTCGTCCCGCAGACAGGGACTCTCCGCCATAGCGGCTTTGGAAGCCAAAGGCGACCAGAAGGGGCTTGAAAAAGCCATTGAAGATGGGCTCGACGGGGGACTTGCCGTCAATGAAATCAAGGAGGCTCTTTCACAGCTCTACGCATATACGGGCTTTCCGAGAAGCCTTAACGCTCTCGGCACGCTTCAGAAGGTCATCGAGACCCGTAAATCCGCAGGCATTGCCGACAAAGAAGGGAAAGACGCAGATCCGCTCCCGGCAAATTACGATGCATTGAGACAGGGGACGGAGGTACAGACCAAGCTCGTCGGGAAGCCGTTCAATTATACCTTCGCTCCGGCAACGGACTATTACCTGAAGGCTCATCTCTTCGGAGACATCTTTGCCCGCAACAATCTGTCTTATGCAGACAGGGAGATAGTAACGGTGAGTGCCATATCCGCTCTTCCCGGATGTGAGCCGCAGTTGAGGTCGCATGTGTCCGGTGCCCGGAACATGGGCGTCAGCGATGCGGAACTTCGCGCTCTGCCGGCCGTCCTGGAAGAAAAAGCAGGTCTTGAAGAGGCGGAAAGACTCCGTTGTGCATTGTCAGCCGTTCTCGGCGACAGCTATTCGCCGGTTCAGACCGTAGATTTTTCAGTGTGGCCGAAAGGCGAGCCCAATCCTTTCGGAAAATACTTCATAGGAAAAAGCTACCTCGCCCCCATGGGAGCTGTCACCAACGTTACTTTCGAACCCGGCTGCCGCAACAACTGGCATATCCACCACAAACAGGTGCAGGTTCTGATATGTGTCGCAGGGCGTGGATGGTATCAGGAGTGGGGCAAACCTGCCGTGCTTATGACACCCGGTACCGTCATCGAGGTCCCTGCAGAAGTCAAGCATTGGCATGGTGCGGCCGTCGACAGCTGGTTTCAGCATCTGACCTACCACAAGGATGTTCAGGAAGGGGCTTCGAACGAGTGGCTGGAAGCTGTCTCCGACACGGAGTATGGCAGCTTGACAAAATAAGGATGTACCGCATAAATCTGTCCGGCCCGGCATTTTTGTCGGGCTGAACTTTTATACGTCGCTGGCAATCTCCTTGACGATCTTTGCCGGCACTCCGACCGCAACTACGTTGTCCGGCAGATCTTTGGTGACCACCGCTCCTGCCCCGACAACTACATTGTTGCCGATCGTCACTCCCGGAAGGATGGTCACATTCCCTCCTATCCAGACATCGTTACCGATTGTGACGGGCTTGGCGATGCCAAGATGCTTTCTCCGGCCGGCAGGGGAGAGAGGATGACCGACCGTGGTTATGAGGGTGTTGGGCCCTATCATCACGTTGTCACCGATGCGGACTTCTCTGATGTCAAGAATCGTCAGATGGCATATTGCGCCTCGTAATCGGTGTCGTCAATGGCGTTGTATTCCTTGCACCAGAGTATGGCCCGTTCTTTAAGAGCCTCCACTTCCGGATCGTCGTAGCAGTACTCAAATCCGGCTCTAAGTTTTTCGAGTTCTGTCATATTGATTTATGGTAAAATGTTTCTGTAATCCGTAGGGGTCATGCCGGTGTGCCGTTTGAAGAACTTGTCGAAGAAGCTCGGATTGGCAAAGTTGAGTTCGTCCGAAATCTCGAAGACCATCTTGTCGGTATACTTCAGCATTGCCTTTGCATGCATTATTATGTTCCGGTTTATCCATGACATGACCGTCTCTCCGCTGGCTTGTTTTACGATGAAACCCAGGTGTGAAGGGGTGATGCAGAGTCGGTCGGCATAAAACTTCTGACCGTGCTCCTTAAGGCCGTATCTGTTGACGAGGTCTATGAATTCACGCAGTATCTTCTCCTGACGATTCAGTCTCCGTTCCTTGCCGGTCTTTTCGTAAAGTGCTTTCAGGTCCGTCAGCAAAGCAGCCTGGAGATGGTTGACAGTGGACAGCATAACCTGCCGGCGGTTGACTTCATGCCAGATCAATCGGAAATACTCATTGCACAGCAGCCAATCATCGGTATCCAGATCAAAAACAGCCGGATGGAGGAAAAGAGTCTCGTCCGGGAAGCCCTGATAGGAAAACGCTTCCAGATTGAAGTCTTCGTCAAAGTCAAGAATCTCAAAAAACGACCCCTTGGGCACTACGGCGAGAACCCCTTCATGAAGATCGGTTTTTTCCAGGTTTATGACAGAAGACGCATGTCCGGCAGTGATGAGCATGACACGCCCTTCGCCCACACGATAGGGCTGTCCTTTGACTAAAAACTGCCCGCCGAATTTCTTGGAGTTCATGGATACGAACAACTTGTCGCTGACGTATGCTCCTTCTTTGAGGTTACCGATGTCGTTCACCACGCCTAATGTCAGATTTTCGATTGCTCTTGCCATATTCTATAAAACAGACCATTAATACTATCCATCAGGTAATCATGTTCCTGTGCGGACATTGTATTTTAGCTGCGGCAATATAAATATTATTTTATGAATCCTATAGAAAAAGGGATGATGTTGCCACTTGCCGTAGTTAACAATAAAAAACGAAAGAATATGAAATGGTTGTATGAAAACTGGATGAAGGCGACACCGTTCCTTGCCGTCTACACATTCATCCTGCTGTGGCTTTTTGTCAAAGACAGCGATTTTTCATTGTTCCTCGTATGGTTGCAGTGCTCCGTCTATTGGGCGCATGAGTTTGAAGAATATGTCTGTCCCGGCGGATTTCTTGACTTCTTCAACCGCAACCCCTTGCGTTCGACGCGCGGAGACTACCCTCTGACATTGAAAGGGACCTTTTGGATAAACATTCCTCTCATGTACGTCCTTCTCCCGCTTTCCGGCATTCTTTCGACCGTATGCGGAGTGTCATGGGGACTGTGGACCGCCTATTATTCAGTTCTAAACGCTTCGGCCCATGTAGTGATGTTCTTCATATACGGCCGCAGATATAATCCGGGTCTTGTGGCGAGCGTCCTTCTGAACATTCCCGTCGGCATCTACACGATATGGTATTTTCTTGCCAACCATCTCGTGACGACAGGTGTGAATATTGCAAGCATAATCGTCGGCATAATCGCGCAGGCGTCAATGATGATTTACGGATTTGCCTATCTTGTGCCGAAAGAGAAGCGGGAAGGATTCCGCAGACCCTGAACGGTGATGAAAAAACGGACAACAATGAAGAGTATGCGCATTGTGCCCATAATCGTGCTCTTGGCGTTCAACCTTATTCATGCGGAAGCTCAGGATATGAATTCGCAATGTCATCATCAGAACTCCGGCTCCATGACTGATTATGAAGCAGTCAACAATCTTGTGGTGGCTGAGCGCATCTACCGCTCCAGCCATCGCAATGATGAGCTCCGGAGTCTTTATTTCCCGGATGCACAAACCCATACGAGCTGGCAGACCGGAAATGCAGCCGCATTCGCAGGCAACAAACCGGTTGAGACGGATTATTCCTTGCCTCTTGTCAACCGCACCGGTGCCGCTCTTATCAGAATCAACGGTGACAAGGCGCTCGTGGAATATCCGACGACGACATCCCGCGGAGTGTGGATTCATGGAAAGGAAGCGACGCTGACCAGCTATATGATGCTTCTTTACCGCTGCGAAAAGCGCGACGGCAGATGGGGGATATCCGACATGACGTCCATAAACGAGGCCGATGAGCTGCAGCCGAGCATTCCCGGTGAGGATCTCGGTATAGACCCGGCTGAGGTGAACGGCTTCCGCAAAAGCTACCGCTGGCTTGCGTATGCACGCATTCTGGCAGGCGGGACCATTTCTCAGGAACTGCTCGGAACTGACAGGCCCGAGGATGTCAGAAAGGTTTATGAAGCGGCCGAAGAATGGCTTGACAAATAATTTTTCGTACCTTAGCGCCTAACTCCCTCGGAAGTAGACGCCGGCACGGTCCTTCTCGGAGTTTTCGTGTTCCATGAGCCGGTATCTTTCTGGAGATTGTTTTTCATCGCCACGCTGATAATGTCAGTCATAGGATTAAAGCTTGTTTGATATGCCCGCGACTTTCGAATTCCGCCCGATGCAGACGGCAAGCTGTTCTTCCATTCTGCATTGAAGGGGCACAAGGTTGACGCAATCCGCAGCTGCGACAAAGCCTCTTTTTCCGTCATTCAGAAAGATGATGTGAAACCCGAGGAATACACTACATATTTCCGCTCTGTCATCTGTTTCGGCCATATCCGCATTCTGGACAATGACGAGGACAAAATGAAAGCGGTACGTCTGCTTGGCAACCGCTACAACCCCGGTCATGACGAAGCCTTATCCGCCGCCATCAACAAGAGCTTCAAGGCAATGTGCATGATAGAACTCGACATCGAGCACATGACCGGAAAGGAAGCTGTCGAACTCATGAGAATGCGTAAGTAAGAATGTGCCTGAGCCGGGTCAAAGGAACAGTCCGGTCCTGCTGTCCTTGCAGGCCTTTATGTCGTCCAAAGTGCCCGATGCTACGATTCTTCCGCCTTCATCGCCTCCGCCGGGTCCCATGTCTATGATGTAGTCGGCATTGCGGATGACGTCCAAGTCATGCTCGATTACAACGACCGTGGCACCGAGGTCTATCAGGTGCTGGAAAACAAGCAGCAAGGTACGCAC
>CAYWPV010000004.1:0-7523 GCA_964460265.1 uncultured Muribaculaceae bacterium
GGATAGGATAATATGTTTTATAATCATATTTTTGCACCGCAAAAAATTGTCATTCCGAATGAAGCTGTCTGAACTCAAAACCGGCGAGAAAGCCGTGATAGTAAAGGTAAGGGGACATGGAAGCTTTCGCAAAAGGCTCATAGAAATGGGCTTCATCGCCGGCAAGGAGGTCCGGGTCATTCTAAACGCCCCGCTTAAGGATCCCATAGAATATGAGATTCTCGGATACAGGGTATCCCTCAGAAGGGAGGAGGCAGGGATGATAGATGTCATCAGCAGCGGCGAGGCGGCGGAAGTGCTGAAAAACGACGAAAACTACAAGACCATATATGCGGACGGTGACGACGACGCCATCCTTTCAGCGGAAATGGGACGGCTCGCGAAAGAAAGGCGCAGTTCCATACGCGTTGCCCTCGTAGGCAATCCCAACTGCGGCAAAACCTCTCTTTTCAACATAGCCTCAGGCAGCCACGAGCATGTGGGCAACTACAGCGGGGTCACCGTAGATGCCAAGGAGGGCAAGTTCACCTACAAGGACTACAGATTCACCCTCGTGGACCTTCCGGGAACGTACTCCCTTTCCGCATACAGCCCCGAGGAACTGTATGTCAGGAAAAATCTCATCGAGAACACGCCCGACGTAATCATAAACGTGGTCGATGCATCGAACATAGAGAGAAACCTTTACCTGACCACCCAGCTCATAGACATGAACCTGCGGATGGTCATGGCTCTGAACATGTACGATGAGCTTGAGGCCAAGGGAGACAAGATAGATACCGTCCAGCTGGGCAAGCTTCTCGGACTTCCGATATGTCCCACCGTCAGCAGGGACGGCAGAGGTGTCCCCGAACTGTTCGACACGGTGATCAAAATCTACGAGAACAGCGACCCTTCCCTCGCCAGGCATATCCATATAAACCACGGACAGGAACTGGAAAAAAGCATAGACAGGATAAAACTGCTTATCCAGAAGGATACGGACATAAGATATAAGTATTCCACACGCTATCTTGCGATAAAGTACCTTGAAAACGACAGCGACATAGATAAGGTCATAGAAGGGCTTCCCAACCATGTGGAGCTGGAAGAAGCCCGGCGCGAAGAGGAAGACAGGATTCAGAACATCCTCAAGACCGGTTCCGAGTCGGCGATAGTGGACGCCAAATACGGATTCATACACGGGGCTCTCGCAGAGACGTACCGGCCCCATGTCGACAGCACGCCCAAGCGTACGGTCACGGACAAGATAGATTCCGTGGTGACGAACAGGTGGCTTGCGTTCCCGATCTTCATAATTCTGCTGTACGTCATATTCCAGGCGACATTCACCATCGGTCAGTATCCCATGGACTGGATAGAAGCGCTGGTCGCTTCATTCGGTGATTTCATCGGCAGGTACATGAAGCCGGGCTGGATAAGGGATCTTTCGGTGGACGGAATCATCGCCGGCGTGGGCAGCGTGCTGGTGTTCCTTCCCAACATACTCATACTGTATTTCTTCATATCCCTCATGGAGGATTCGGGCTACATGGCCAGAGCGGCTTTCATAGTGGACAAACTTATGCACAGGATAGGCCTTCACGGAAAGAGCTTCATCCCCATGGTCATGGGCTTCGGATGCAATGTCCCCGCAATCATGGCCACACGTACCATAGAAAGCCGCAAGAGCCGTCTCATCACGATCGCGATCATCCCCTTCATGTCCTGTACGGGACGTCTGCCCATTTTCGTGCTGCTCGCCGGAGCGTTTTTCCCCGGACATGCGCCGCTGGCCCTGCTTGGAATCTACCTGCTCGGGATAGTCATGGCCATACTTTCGGCTCTGGTGCTCAGCCGCTTCATCAAGGAAGACGATCTGCCGTTCGTCATGGAGCTGCCGCCTTACAGGGTGCCTACGGGCAAAGCCATCTGGCGGCATACATGGGAAAAGGGAAAACAGTATCTCCAGAAAATGGCCACCACCATACTTATCGGTTCCATGATAATATGGGCCCTCGGCTATCTTCCCCGCAATGAAGAAAACGGGATGGAATACCAGCAGGAACATTCTTATATCGGACAGCTTGGAAAAACAGTGGCTCCCGTGCTGGAACCCATGGGATTCTCATGGAAAATGGATATAGGCCTGCTTACCGGAGTCGTGGCCAAGGAGCTTGTGGTCAGCACCCTCGGGGTCATGTATTCCTCCTCTTCCGACAAGGAGGTGTCCGACACTGACAGCATGAGCACCGACACTCATCTCCAGAGAGTGCTTGCAAGTTCGGTTTCCTTGCCCTCCGCCGTCGCCTACATGATATTCGTGTTGCTGTATTTCCCCTGCATAGCCACTTTTGTGGCCATCAGGAATGAGACCGGCAGATGGAGATGGGCCATAGCCATATGCGCGTACACGATGGCAGTTGCCTGGATCGCTTCATATATAGGTTACCTTATAACCGCTTTGCTTGTGTAGCGGGACATGTCCCGCTGTCCGGAGACAAACGGGATGAAGGCTCTGATTTTAGCGAGAGCGAGTCTTTCCGCCGGGGTGGCGCAGTCGTTGAACACTCCGTTCACCCATAGCTTTGAAAGCATCCGGCGTATCTGTTCCAGCTGTTCCGGGTCATGGATCTCATCAAGTTTTCCCACTATCTGTCGGGTGATGACCACCCATTTGCAGTTGCGGTTCCACATTTCCCTCTGGTGCATGTCCGCCCTTGCGGAATAAAGCCGGTCGCTGTATTCCAGTCCCTTCAGAAACCACATCACCGTTTCCCCGGTTTTGCTCGTGTTGACGGTCGATTCAAGATTTGGATACCTATAATATAGAAACAGTCTGGTTATGGTCGCTTTCGGCCGTTTGAGCAGAAGTTCGGACCAGTACGGGAAGTCTTCGAATTTCATTCCGTTTATGAAGCGGATGTCTTTGGTAAGATCTCTTTTGATGAGATGTCTCCATACGTAGAAGTGCTTTACCGGCATGAAGATGTGGGGGTGGGTGAGCTCCGAACAGTGGGCAACCAGATCGTCTGTACAGAATGAACGGATTCTGTCCATGGAATATTTCCTGCGGAATCCCCACGGCAGGACATTCAGGGTATCCATACTAAGACGTCGCAGAAGCTTCACCTGCCACCGGTAACGTCTGCTTCTGTACCATGAAACTATGTCCGAACCGTCCCGGTCTGCAAGATAGAGGGCAATCTCCAGAGTCTGCGGATGTATGAGATCGTCCGAATCGACGAACATAATCCATTCCGAATCGGCGATGTCCATGGCTATGTTCCTGGCTGCAGATATACCCCCGTTTACGATGTGTATGACTTGGAATCTCTTGTCCGCGGAGGCGTATCCGTCGAGAATCTCTCCGCTGTTGTCGGTACTGCCGTCATCCACGCATATAGCCCGCCAATTTTTGTAAGTCTGCATGGAGATGCTGTCCAGGCAGCGTCTGAGGTATATGGCCGTGTTATATACCGGTATGATTATGTCCACTCTCCTTTTTTCCATCGTCTTGTATGTTACGTTCCGATGCCGGAACAGCCATGCTCTGCACCCCTCCTGAAAAGTGGCTGCAAAGGTAGAATATTATATCCATTCTACAACACTGTGCCGTCAGATAAATGTCGGCAATGGGGAAAACTTGCGTGGTATTTCATGGAATAGAATCTTCTGCGGGCAAAAACCTGTCCCGATTTTGCCCCGTCTTGAAATGAAAAAAGGCTCAATACATTGAGCCTTTTTGAGTTGCAGCGATTTTGCGGAGAGAGCGAGATTCGAACTCGCGAGCCCCTTTAGGAGGTTACACGCTTTCCAGGCGTGCCTCTTCAGCCACTCGAGCATCTCTCCGCCGCAAATATACGAAAAAAATCAGAATGACCAAGCCAAACCGAGAGTGAATGTTTTTTTCAGCAAAGAAGAATCTTTTCCTGCCGGAATGAGGTAGGCAAAATCAATCTGGACACCGGCATATCTGAACCCGGCGCCGGCTGAAACATGCGAAGGCACGACGGTGTCTCCTCCGTAACGGTATCCCGCCCTGATGCTCGCCATGCCTGCATAGCAGTAGGATGCCCCCGCAGAAAAGGCCGGGCCGTCTTCAAAATAGCAGTCCGCGTCAAGTTCCGCCTCTACCTTGTGCAATGCCCCGGGCGCATAGTCCGCTCCGACTGCCACGACGGCGGAGGAAGGGAGTGATACTTTGCTGCCATTGTAGGACTTGATTTTGCCGCCGACGGAACTGATTCCTCCTGCTGCCTTGAGGGTGAGCTGAGCCCCGGGGGAAAACCTCGTCATGGCCATGGCATCGAGAGAGACGGCATCATAGCTGTGTCCCTCGGCTATGGAAGAACCGGCATATCGGACGTTCACTCCGGCGGAAAGGTATTCGGCGAATCGGTAGGCTGCTCCGGCGGAGAAAAGCATGTCTTTAGGGCGGTAGGAACCATATCTGCTCCCCAGATCATTGTATTTGTCGTATTTCTCATTTGCGCCGTAGACTGCTCCGATGCCCAATACGGTTCTGTCCGAGGGCTTGTATGCTGCGCCTATGCTGTAGAAACTCTCCTTGAGCTTGTCCGGAGAAAAACGCCTGAAAGCGGCGGCGGCCTTGAATCTCTCCTCGGAAAAGACTGCGGCGGCAGCATTGCTGAATCCGGCGTTTCCTATGGTGGAAGTCCTTACTCCTACCGCGCCTGCCATGGCTGCCTCTTCCGGGTTGTAAGAATAGCGCGAAAAAGGAAACGCGGTTTTTTCCTGAGAAAGAGCCTTGGCTGGAATCCCGCCCAGCACTGCTGCTGCGAGAATGGCCTTAGACAAAAAAACGAATATGGAATTTTTCATTTATTATTATTTCGGATTAGAGTTTGGTTATACGTCTTTCGATGGTTTTTTCTCCGTCTATCTCCAGTTTGAGAAGATATCTTCCCGGTGCCCAGCTTCCCATGGCTATCGTCATGGGATTGAAAGCTCCCACTACGGCATAGCTGTCGAATACCTTGGCACCGCTTTCCGTATACAGGGAGACCCTTGTGTTCTTGTCGAAGCCTGTCCTGACGGTGAGATTGTCAATCACCGGGTTGGGGAATGTTTCAGCGAATTCATAAGGGCTCTTGGAAAAAATCACGATCTGTCCGGAAGCTGATTTGCCGAAGACGTCCGTTCCGGTGACAGTCACCGTGTTGTATCCGAAGCCGGCCACTGTGGCGGTGAGGATCCCGTCCGCAGAAATGTTCAATGTTGAGAGAGCCTTGTCCGCAGACTTTACCGTCCATGTCAGTTCGTCCCCGTCGGGATCGCTGATGTAATCCCTGAGATTGAAGCTGAACTTCTCCCCGATACTCTGGGAATAGTGTTTGCCAAAGTTACCTGTCAGCACGGGAGGGTTATTTTCGAGCAGCTCGTAGTTGATGGTCAGCGTGGATGCCGCGCCGTAGCTGTCCGTGGCCGTGACGGATGCCGTGTACTTTCCCGGCTCGTCACCGGTGCCCCTGATTTCCAGAATGTATGATCCGTTCCTCTGCAGCTTGAAGGCCGCCGCCTTCGAGCCCGCTTCCGTTTTGACCTTGAATTTGTGACCGTCGGGCTCGGTTATCGAGTAGGCGACGTTAAGCATAGAATTGGCCTTCACCCTGTAGTCACCCGTGTAGTCCGTGGAAATGACAGGAGGGTTGTTGGCCTCGGTAGAGACTTCCACTATGTTGGACAGCCCCGAACGGTTCCCTATTTTGTCCTCGCCGATGACGGCTACATAATATTTGGTGGCGAACTGCAGTTCCTCGAGCGTGGCCGTGAAGTCTCCGCCGACCTCCGTGTTCCCCACCTTGAATGTTCTGGAATACATCCCGTCAGGAAGATCATCGGGGTTGATGCCGTTGAACAGTCCGCGGTTTTCGGAATAAAGTACGATATATCTGTAGGTTTTGCCGTCATCGGGGTCGGTGCCCACCTTCAGGGAAACATCTATGGAATTCAGTTTGCCGGAAGCGCTCAGATTGTCGACTGTGACCGGAGCTCCTCCACCGGTATAGTTTATCGATGCATAGACGTCAAGCAGGTCACCGATCTCGTATTCCGCACTCACCGCGCCCATTCTGGCCCCTCCGATGAGCTTTTTCCTGAGTTCCTGTGCGGTGAATCCCTGCTTTCCGCAGTAGGACAGGATGAGGGCGGCCGCCCCTGTCACATGCGGGCAGGCCATGGACGTACCCTGGAAGTAGCCGTATTCTCCGCCCGGCAGAGTGCTGAGCACTTCACCGTCGGTATACAGATATGATCCTCCGGGGGCGCAGATGTCCACCCAGTCCCCGAAGTTGGAATAAAAGGCCCTTGTGCAGTCAGGCCCTATGGACCCTACGGAGATGACCGGGTCATATCTTCCGATGGGGTCGGTATCCCATCCGTCGTTTCCCGCTGCGAAAATTACCAGTCCGCCCTTCATGGGACTGTCGCTTTTCTGCTTCCCGTCCGCGTCGCAGCCTGCATACTTGATGAAATAGTCAATGGCGGCCTTGAGCGATTCGGGTATGTCCATGTCGGCAGCCTGCCAATATGCCCAGAAGTTGTATCCCCAGCTATTGTTTATTATGTTGGCACCATGGTCGGCCGCCCATTTTATGGCAGGCGCGCCGTCTGCCGAATCATCGTATTCGCTCCCTTCGCGGGCCTGGAAAATCTGGCAGGAAAGCAGGCGTACTCCAGCTATTCCCTCTGCCGCATTTCCTCCGGCGATGCCGCATACACCTGTGCCGTTGTTGTTTATGGCCGCAATGGTCCCCGCCACATGCGTACCGTGATCGTGGGGGACGATGGCGGTCGTGTCATGGACGAAGTTGTATCCTCCCGCGTAGTTGGCGGCAAGATCGGGATGGGTGTAATCGATTCCTCCGTCAATGACGCCGACCGTCACCTTGTTGCTGCCGGTCGTGTAGTTTTCCCACACAGGGACTACATTTATGTCCGCGCCTGCCTTGAACTTCTCGTTCAGGCTTCCGTCGTTATACATGTCCCACTGTTTGGCGAAAAGAGGGTCATTGAATATCGAAGTGCTCCTGATTTCCATTACGGGCTCTGCAATTTCAACCCCCGGCAGCGACGAAAGATCGGAAACGGCTTTGGTGACGGCCTTTTCTTTGGAATAAGTCACTTTGTACCATCTGTGCAGTCCCTCTTTGCGTGAACGGCCTTCGTACTCTCCGGCATCGGGGAACAGCCTGGTCATGGACTCGACGCCATAGATGTCTATGAAACTGTTGAGTTCCGAAGATTTTGTCACGAGCCTTCCCGAGGCTGCCGCTGATTCTATCTCTCCGGCCATGTCCTCCGAAAACAGGACGTTGGCTTTTCCGCTGACATATCCGTCTTCGGTTTCTTCCCCGGCATCCGGACCGTTGCCCGGAGGTGTTACATGAATTTCGTCTGACTTGGAGCAGGAAAACATGAGCAAAACCGCTGAAACGGCGACAAGAATTTTTTTCATTTTGCTTTCATATATTTTTTTCAAATATATAGCTTGTTTAATTAATGAATTATGTAGATTTGTA
>CAYWPV010000004.1:7533-33426 GCA_964460265.1 uncultured Muribaculaceae bacterium
TTTCCCAAAAGTTTTTTTTTGCCGAATAAAATTGTTGTAAACTTATAAAAATGAATAAACGAGGGTTTTCAAAATAAAAAATGATACATGCAATATCAAAAAATAATGATTTATCTAACTATCTAAACGATTAAAACAGATAAACCGTGCTGACTCCCTCGTTTTATTAAAATCCGGCAAGATATTGTTTTTAAAATTTTATTTCATATCTTGCGAGTGTTTTTTCTTTGCTGGGAAGTAGGGAAAAACTTTAGAGTAGAGAAATATATTAACAGTATGTTTAACGTAGTTATTAGCTTATGAGTAAGAAAATTCTCTCATTGGTGCTGGGTCTTCTGTACATAGCGGTAGGCTCGGCGTCAGCTCAGACACTTTCAGTGTCGGGAGCGGTGACGGACTCGTCTACAGGAGAAGCTGTGCCCTACGCTTCGGTCATGGTCAAGGGAACCATGAACGGAGGGTCGGCGGACGCAGACGGCAATTACAAGATCACGGTAAGCCGTTCCTCCTCGGACGTCCTCGTTTTCAGCGCGGTAGGTTACACTACGGCTGAAGTTCCGGTCGCCGGAAAAGCTGTAATCAATGTAGTTCTCCAGCCGGACAACAGGCTTGACGATGTCATAGTCGTCGCCTACGGCACGGTGCGCCGCGAAGCCAACACCGGTTCCGTGCAGTCGCTGAAAAACGAAGAACTCGCTGCAGCTCCCGTGACCTCGGTGGACAAGATGCTTGCCGGTAAAATGGCGGGCGTGTCCTTGTCTTCATATTCCGGACAGCCCGGTTCCACCACCTCCATCCGTATCCGCGGAACATCTTCCATCAATGCCGGCAACGAGCCTCTGTGGGTTGTGGACGGCATTCCTATCATTGCGGATGACAACAGACAGAGTTCCAACTTTGGAACGGGAGGAGGTACCAACACGGCCTTCCTCAATCCGAACGACATAGAGAGCATCACGGTCCTCAAGGATGCGGCGGCGGCTTCCATCTACGGCTCCCGCGCGGCGAACGGAGTAATCCTTGTGACGACGAAAAGCGGAAAGTCTGGCAATGCCAAGTTCACCGCGAGGGTCAAGCTCGGTGCGCAGCAGCTCGCAAACGACAACAATTACCGCCCCATGAAGGGGGGGGAACTTCTCGGATACTGGAGGCAGGCCGCCCTGAACGGCGGGTTCAATCCTGACGATCCGGCCTCCGACTACTATCTTCCCGAGTCTCTTCTGGCCAACGGCACCACCAACTGGTACAAAGAACTGACCAGAATCGGACTTCTGCAGGAGTACGAAGTGAACGCCGCCGGCGGAAACGACAGGGGAACCTATTATTCTTCACTGTCCTACCACAAGAACGAGGGTGTCTACTACGGAACTGACTACAGCCGTTTCTCCGCACGTGTCAATGCCGACTACAATCTCAGGCCCACCCTCAAGACCGGGGCCCGGGTGAATGTCAGCTACAACGATTCCGATTCGGGGGCGATGGGAAGCTCTTACTACTCTAATCCTGCGTTCTCCATGTTCAGGCTTCTGCCCTGGACTCCCCTGAAAAATGAGGACGGGTCATATTCTCAGCCGGCGGAAAATGCCGGGGACAACCCTATGGCACATGCCAAGTATGACGAGATGAACGACAAGGAGTACAGGTTCAACGGGAATCTCTACCTTGAATGGAAGCCCATAAAGCAGCTTACGCTCAAGACTACCGATGCCGCCGAGACGTCTTTCATATCCTCGCGTCAGTACAGCAGCGACAAGGCGGACCCCAACGGAGCCACCTCCCTTGCTACGATAACCTCCAAGGAGTTAAGATACACCACTTCCAACACCGCCACCTACGAAGACAAATTCGGCCTCCATTCTCTGAGGGTTCTCGGCGGACAGGAAGCCATGCTCGATACTTACGAAGCCGTCGGAGTGGATTCCCCCAACGTAAACCCTGACTTGCCGTGGATTACCACGGGGACGACGGCTACCGATTCGGGCCTGTACAGCTACACTCAGTACTCCCTGATGTCGTTCTTCGGTGTCGCGGACTACAACTATGACAACAGATACTACGCACAGGCATCTGTGCGTGAAGACGGCTCGTCCCTTTTCGGAAAAGACAGGAAATGGGGTCTGTTCTGGTCGGTGTCCGGATCGTGGAACATCAACAAGGAGAATTTCATGAAACCCGCCGCTTCCTGGCTTAGCCAGCTGAAGCTCCGTCTTTCCTATGGTGTGAACGGAAACAACAATATCGCGGCCTACAGGGCCTACGGAGTCTATGCTACCGGTGAATACAACGGACAGACTACCATGTATCCTTCGCGTCCGGACAACCCGAAGCTTTCCTGGGAAAAGAACAAGACATGGAACGCAGGTGTGGACTTCGGATTTCTTGACGACCGTGTCAACGGAAGCATAGACGTTTACAACCGTCTCACTGATGACATGCTTCTCAGCAAGTCCGTGCCCTACACTACCGGTTTCGGTTCCAACTTCATGAACACAGGTTCCATACGCAACAGGGGAGTGGAGTTCATTGTGGACGCCCTGCTGTACCGCAAGGGAGACTGGGACTGGAGCGCGGGATTCAACATCGCTTTCAACAGAAGCAAGGTTCTCGATCTCGCCGGTTCGGGTTTCCTTACTGCCACCGACCCCCGTACATTCGACGGTGCTTCCTCTCAGGACACCCCTGTCAGGATAGTCGAGGGCAAGAGTCTGTATAACTTCTACCTCAGAGAGTATGCGGGAGTCAACCCTTCTACCGGTGAAGGTCTTTTCGTCACCGAAGACGGGTCGCTTTCTTCGGACAGGAGCGTGGGACGCTGGATCTATGCCGGTTCTCCCGAACCCAAGTTCACAGGAGGATTCAACACCGCTCTTTCATGGAAAGGGCTTTCGCTGAGCGCCTTTTTTGAGTTCGTATACGGCAACAAGGTCGTCACCGGCAACTGGTATACGACCGACGGTGAGGATACCATGTCCTCAAACGGCGTGTCCTCTTCTCTCAACTACTGGAAAAAGCCCGGAGATACCGGAGTGCTCCCGAAACCTATCGCGGGCGGCAGCAACGTATGGTACGCAGGATATTCCACACGTTTCCTCGAAGACGGAAGCTATCTCAGGATAAAAGACGTGACCCTCTCATATACTGTTCCGTCCAAGATTACCGATCTTGTCAAGCTCGGCGGCATCAAGGTCTATGTAAGCGCCTTGAACCCTTACACTTTCCACCATGTCAACGCTCTTGATCCGGATCTGGGACCTATCGGCTACGCATACGGCGGAAACCACACTATGGTCAAGTCGTTCGTCGGCGGTTTGGAAGTAACATTCTAAAATGGAATTTAAAATGAAAAGAACAATAGCATATATTCTTTCAGCTGCCGCTGTTCTCCTTACGACAGCGTGCAACGGATTCCTGGACAAAGGCCCGCGTACTTCGCAGAGCACGGAGCTGACTCTTTCCAAGTACTCTGGACTGAACAGCTCGACTTTGGGAGCCTACACTTACCTTGGCAGCGCAGGCTGGTACGGAGGAAACCGCGTCCTTGAATCGGAAATGCGTTCCGGCAACGGGATAAAGGCCATCAGCCACAATTCCAACCGTTACGCTACGGAGATGAACTGGAACTATACGGCCGATGCCACCAACGGGCTCTGGGCCTATGGCTACATCACCGTCTCCAGAGTCAACAACGTGCTTGACAACCTTGAAGGCAAGGAGGGAGGAGAAGTTTCGCAGCAGGATATAGACAATCTCAGGGCAGAGTGCCTTTTTCTCCGTGCCCTCAGCCATTTCGACATGGTGACCCTTTATGCCCAGCCTTACAGCTACGCTACCGGCTCTTCGCTCGAAGACCCTTCCCAGGCGCTCGGCATACCGTACATCTTCCACACCTCACCGGACGATCAGTCTCCGAGAAATACGGTAAAGGAAGTGTATGACTACATCGTCGCCGACCTGCTTGAGGCGGAAAGCCTCATTGCTGACGACTATGCCCGTGCCGGTGTGGCCGATGCCAAAGCCGTTGTGTCAAAGAGCGCCATCCAGGCTCTGCTCAGCAGGGTTTACCTTTACATGGGACAGTGGCAGAACGCTGCGGATTATGCTACCAAGGTCATAGGCAGCGGGAAGTACAGAATGTGGACTCCGGCCAATTACGCATCCGCATGGACGGCGAATACCGGCGGAGACGAGGTCATTTTCGAAGTTTACATCGACATGAACAATCTCTCAAACACAGACTGTTCCTACATGACATACCCTGACGGAGCGTACGGCGACTGCATCGCCAGCCCTGAACTCTATGCCCTTTATGAGGACGGAGATGTCCGTAAAGACGTCTATGTGCAGGATGCTGCCGGAACCGAAGGTCTGTGGTGGACTGCGAAATACGCCGGAAAGGGCCTCAATGTTCCGGATGCCAACAACACGGTTATCCTGCGCCTTTCAGAAATGTACCTCAACAGGGCGGAAGCCATTGTGAACGGAGCCTCCGTCGAAGGGACAAGCGCAGTGCAGGATCTCAACGTCATCACCTCCAACAGAGGTGCCGCACAGTACAGTTCGGTGGGGTACAATGACATACGTGTCGAAAGGCGCAAGGAGCTTGCATGGGAAGGCCATTACTTCTTTGATCTCGCACGTTGGGGTCAGAGTCTTTCGAGAGGTTCGAGCGCATTCCTTACGGAATCCAACCGGAACATCTCTTTCCCCAGTTACAGGTGGGCGTTGCCTATCCCCAAATCGGAGATGGAAGTGAACGCCAATCTTGTCCAAAACTACAAATATTAATGAAGATATGGGAAAGTTATCATATTATCTGACGATTGCTCTGGCCGCTTCGGCTCTTGCCGTGTCCTGCGACAAGAACGATCCGCCCAAGTTCAAAGATTCTGACGCTTTCGTGGCGTTCAGTTCTGAAACAGCGTCCATTGACGAGGGAGTCCTGAATGCCGACGGTTCCATAGGTGCGGCGGCCACTCTGAGGATTCCTGTTACTCTCGCTTCCGTGAAGGGGCTTACGGAAACCGTCAGCTTCGAGGTCAATGATGACGTGAATCTCTACACCTCTTCCAAAAACGGACAGACAGTTGACCAGACAGCGCATGAGAACGTGAGCTGGAAACTTCTCACCACGTCCAAGACACTCACCTTCGATGCGGAGAACAGGACGCAGTATATTGAATTCCAGATTCTCTATTATGACCGTTATACGGGCGACCTCAAATTCGACGTCACACTCAACCAGCCTGCGGGAGTGAAGCTCGGATACATGAAAACCTGCACCGTGACGATCGGGGATGTCGATCATCCTCTTTCTTCCATCTTAGGTGCATACACTGCCACTTCCACAGGGACGTCAAATTCACCGAGCTGGACGATGACCTTCTACAAGGACGACAGCGATGACCACAAGGTATGGATTGACAACATTTTCGCCAACGCCGGTTTCGCGATAGCGACCACCCGTTTCTACGGCAATGTCAGCGACGACCTTTCCGTTATCAACATCCCGTTGGGCCAGAATTCGGAATACAAGTACAACGGAGAGACTCCCGTCACTCTGTATGGACTTTACGGCGATTTCAACGATGACGACGCTACCGTGAGCAAATCAGGCTCCACTAATGCGTCCATAGTCACTGAGAACGGAGCCGTTACCAAGATAGTGTTCTCCGAAGACTGCGGTTTTTACGCGCTTATCGAAAATATTGGCTGGGTAGGCTTCGCGAGCCCTCAGATTACCGCTGTCAAGAACTGATGTTTTTTTGTGAAAAAAGGAGACGTGCTTTTTGTGCGCCTCCTTTTTTTGCTTATATTGCCTTGTGTTGTCATGAGTTGACAGACTGGAAAGACATCCTTGATTATGAACAGATTTTTATTGGCGATTGTCACCGCCTTCGCGGCCTTGTCTCTGTCCTCTGCCCGGCAGAAGTACACTCCTACGAGCACCTGGCCTTACGCATATCCGGAATTTGAAGACGGAACGGTATACATGGACGGAGGGCAGAAAATCTCGCGCAAGATGAACGTCCATCTCCGGGCCGGCAGGCTGCATTATCTGGACGGAGACATCATCAAAGAGGCGGACACAGGCGGAGCGGTGGCCGTGTACATCGGAGAGGACAAATATATTTTTGTCAACGGTGAGGCCATGAAAGTGGTCGCGGAGAGCCGCAAAGGCTGCATCGTGCAGGAAACTCTCGGAAATTTCGCTTCCCTTGCGGGAGGCGGAGGTGCGTATGGATCATCCTCGGCTACCCTGGCCACAAGGAAACTTTCTTCCATAGATACCGACAGCCGGGTCAACCAGAGCCATATGCTTCTGATGCAGTCCAAACATGACGGGGTCATGCTCCCTCTGGAGGAAAAATACTACATCGTCACTCCGTCCCTCACCTGCGTCGCCACCAAAGCTGCCGTAGCAGATGCCCTCGGTCCCGAAAAGAAGGCCGGATGGAAAGAATGGCTCAAATCCAACAAAATCAGGTGGCGCGATCCTGACAGTATCCTTAAAATCACGGAATACCTGTAATCCAAAATACAATCGATACATTACTTATGAAAAAAATCATATTGCTGGCATTGGCTCTTGCAGCCTTCTGCGCATGCGAAAACAACGGAGTCACCTTGGAAGAGGAAAAGGGCGCGAGCCCTGCCTCCGTATCTTCGGACCGGGGTGCTAAAGCCGGAAAACTGTTTTTCTACGCCGATGACAAGCTCTCCGCCGAACTTGAAAAATCGGCCGGAGAAGACGGATTCGTTCCGGCCTCGAAAGTTCCCGAACTTGCCAAAGCCGGGCTCAAGAACATGCGCAGGCTTTTCCCCGAGTCCGGCAGGTTCGAGGCCAGGACACGGGCTGCGGGACTGCACAGGTGGTATGTCGCTTCTTTCGACGAACTTACTCCTGTCACCAAGGCAGGTTCGGCCCTTTCAGGCATCCCGGGAATTGAGAAGATAGAGTACGACTACGGGATAAAGCTTACGGGAGATCCCGTGGTCACCGGCTACGTGGACGGACATGCCGCAACTTCCGAGGCGTCGTCGTCCCTCCCTTTCAACGATCCGCGTCTGTCTTCGCAGTGGCATTACTACAACGACGGAACGGCCAGCGGTGCCGTCAGCGGATGTGACATCAACGTCTTCCCCGTGTGGAGAAACTACACGACGGGCAGTCCGGACGTGATAGTGGCCGTCGTGGACGGCGGAGTTGATTTCTCCCATGAGGACCTTGCCGCCAACATGTGGCACAATCCCGAAAGGACGGGAGATTCGCAGTACGGATACAACTTCGTGCGCGGCAACTACAACGTCAGCGCCGAAAGCCACGGGACCCATGTCGCCGGCACCATAGCTGCGGTCAACAACAACGGCGTGGGAGTAAGCGGCATCGCCGGCGGAAATTCGCAGGCAGGACAGGGCGGCGTCAAGATCATGTCCTGCCAGATTTTTGAAGGGAAAGAGACCGGCAGCGGACCGGAGGCCATCAAATGGGCGGCCGATCATGGTGCCGTCATAGCTCAGAACAGCTGGGGATACGAAGAGATCACGGCCACCCCCGCATATCTCAAAGATGCGGTGGACTATTTCATACGTTACGCCGGGATGGATGAGAACGGCAGGCAGACAGGACCCATGGCCGGCGGCATAGTCATCTTCGCCGCAGGAAATGACAACGTGGGGGTATCATCCACTTCCTATGACCCTATCTTCAACGTAGCTTCGGTCGGAGCTGACTACCGTCGCGCATATTATTCCAACTACGGTTCGTGGGTGGACATAGCGGCCCCGGGCGGAGATGTGAAAAAAGGCAATCAGGTGCTCAGCACACTTCCGGGTGACAGGTACGGATACATGCAGGGTACATCCATGGCCTGCCCGCACGTCTCCGGAGTGGCCGCACTGATTCTGTCGCACAACGGAAAAACAGGATACACTCCGGCGGCGTTGGAGAGAAGTCTCGTTTCCGGTGCGTCCGGCCTTGAATCCTTCAATCCGAACTATGAGATAGGCGCGGGACTGGTGAATGCCTACAGATCCATGGTAGGGTCAGGAGGCACCGCCCCGGATACCCCTACGGAACTCAGCGTCACGTCGCAGTCGAACAACCTCCGTTTCAGCGTGAAGATTCCTGAAGATGCCGACGATGCCGTTCCCTCGGCCATATACATCTTTTACGACAACATCGACTTCTCCTCGGCCGATGAGGTGATGTTCGGAATGTTCTACGTGGACCCGTCCGCTCAGCCGGGCGATGTCCTCAGCGGAGAAATCAGCGGTCTGGATTTCAACAGGACCTACTATGTCGCCGCATCCGCCTGCGACCTTGCCGGAAACATGTCCGGACTTACTCCGAGGGCAAGGGTGACGACGGGCTCGAACTCCGCACCGGTCATAACAGCCTTGTCCGGGACATCTTTCTCCCTCAAGGCACATGAACGGGCGGAAGCGAAATTCGAGATAACGGAGCCTGACGGGCACTACTATTCCATTGATCTTGCGCAGGGCTCTCCGGCCGCCGTTCTGGATACCGCCGTACGCAACAAGCCTTCCGTCCTCATCACCGGGGCCGACGCTCCTGCAGGCACCTACAGGGCTACGCTCACGGTTACCGACTACTACGGAGCATCGGCTTCCTCGTATGTGGACTACACCATAGGCGAGAACCACGCCCCTGTGACCGTAAGCCAGATCGAGAACCTGATTTTCTCCTCCAGGACGGCAGGTACCGTCAGCATGGATGTTGCGGATTATTTCTACGATGAAGACGGTGAGACTCTCAAATACTACATGCTCATCTCCGATCCTACCGTCGTGAACGTAGTCTCGGACGGCACGTCATTCCTGATAACTCCGATGAACTACGGCTATGCCGATGTCACCGTCACGGGAACTGACGTGAGGGGCGAGAGCGTTTCCCAGCAGTTCAAAGTGCTCGTGAGAGACGGAAGCCAGGATGCGGACGTGTATCCCAATCCTGTCCGGGACGTGCTGAGAATCAGGACCGGAGCCGACACGGAAGCCGATGTGAAAGTGATAGCCTCTTCGGGAGCCGTCATCTATGACCAGACGGTCACGATCTCGCCTTTCACTCCGCTTTCCATTGACATGTCGGATGCCTCGGCCGGAAGCTGTGTAGTGAAAATCAAGATGGGAGGTAAGGAAATCAAGTATAATATAGTCAAGATATAATGCTGACAATGAGAAAGATAATCATATCCGTAATCGCCTTTGCCGTGTCATCGGCAGCGTTTTCGCAGAATGTTCCTTCGCTGATCATCGGCTATGACGCGTCGCAGGCGGCTTATGCCGGTGCGGGGGCTGCGGCTCAGGCCTCGCCTTATGCCGCAGACGTGAACCCTGCCGCCATGAGTCTCTTCCCCGGCACCATGTCGGTGGCCGTCAGCTACGGCTCGTGGCAGCCGGACGCCGCATCCGACAAACTTGTCGGAGCGGGAGGATTCTGGCGCTTGAATGAACGTTTCGCCGCGGGTGCGGCCTTCAAATATTTCGGACAGCCGTCCTACGAGACGGTCAACGGTAACGGTATTTACAGCCAGGTGCATGGGAAATACACCCCGAAGGACTATTCCGTAAGCCTTGGAGTATCGTATCTTCTGACGGAAGGTGTTTCTGCCGGGTTGTCCGCAAGATACCTGTCTTCTTCGCTGGCCGAAGACGCTACGGCATCGTCCGTGATGTTCGATGCCGCCGTGGCATACTTCAGGGACAGGATAGGAGCATCCATAGCCTTGTCCAACATAGGCGGAGGAGTGAAGTATTCCGAAAAGAGCTATTCTCTTCCTTCCGTGCTCCGTGCGGGAGCGTCCTATGAACTGATTGAAGGTCTGCGCGGCATGGCCGAAGCGGACTATCTTTTCGAGGGAGCGTTCATGGCATCTATCGGAGGTGAATACTTGTTCAGAGACATCGTGGCGGCGAGGGCAGGTCTCCACTACGGGGACAAGGAAAAGGCCATCCCCACCTATGCTTCCGCCGGCTTGGGCGTGAAGTACTCCGGCTTTTCTCTGGACGCCTCGTACCTTTTTGCTTCCGAATCCCTTGCTAATACCCTGCTGATTGGGATAGGGTATTCGTTCTGATCTGTTTTAGGCTGTTCCCTATCTGTTAATCAACTATTACTCAACTATATGCTTAAAAAAATCAGGATTGCTGCGGCCGCTGTTTTCTTTGTCGGAATCACGCTGCTTTTTCTGAATCTTGCCGCGGTTCTCCAGCCATGGCTCGGGTGGATGCCCAAGATTCAGTTCTTGCCCGCTGTCATGGCGCTTGACTTGGGCGTAATCATAGCTCTTGTCTTGCTCACGCTTCTGTTCGGCAGGTTTTATTGTTCCGTCGTATGTCCCATGGGGGTATTCCAGGATGTGGTTTCGTTGCTGAGCGCGAGACGCAAAGGCAAGAAGGCCCGTTTCCGCTGGAGTCCCGAGGTGAAATGGCTGCGCTACGGTGTCTGGGTTCTGTTTGTGGCGGCTCTCATCGCGGGTGTCCATGCGTTCGTATCCCTGCTTGCCCCCTACAGCGCCTACGGACGCATGGTCCAGACACTTTTCGCACCTGCGCACCTGTGGAGCAGGAGCGTGTCCGTCGTAGTCATAGCCATTGTGACGCTGGTTGCGGTCGCCGTTCTGGCGTGGCGCGGAGGCAGGACCTACTGCAACACGATCTGTCCTGTCGGCACCACTCTCAGTTTCTTTTCGCGTTTCGCCCTGTTCCGTCCCGTGATTGACTCCTCCAAGTGCAGGAACTGCCATGCCTGCGAAAGACATTGCAAGGCATCATGCATAAGGATACCCGAACACACCATAGACAGCAGCCGTTGCGTGGATTGCTTCGACTGTCTGGACAACTGCAAGTTCGGGGCGATCCGTTACCGTTTCGCCTATGCCGGGAAGACTGCCGGAAAAGATGATGCAACTGCTTCTCCGGGGAATGGAAAGTCATTCCGAAAAGCTGCGGGGGACGTCCCTGACAGCGGACGCAGGGCATTTGCCATATCCGCGGTCGCGGCTGCCGGAGCATTGACGGCTGAAAAGGTGTTCGGCCAGGCCAAGAAGCTTGACGGAGGTCTTGCCGAGATAATCCCCAAGCAGAAACCGGAAAGGACGGAGGTTCTGACTCCGTTCGGGTCCAAAGGAGTGAAGGAATTCTACCGGCATTGCACGGCATGCCAGCTTTGTGTGTCTGCCTGCCCCAACAACGTATTGCGCCCTTCCACAGACCTTTCGAGGCTCATGCAGCCCGAAATGAGCTATGAGAGAGGCTATTGCCGTCCGGAATGCGTGAAATGTTCACAGGTTTGCCCGGCCGGGGCCATACTTCCCATAACCCCTGAAGAAAAGACCGCATTGCATGTGGGCACGGCCGTCGTGGACAGGGATCTTTGCGTAGTGAACCGGGACGGTGTGAGTTGCGGAAACTGTGCAAGACACTGCCCTGTTGGAGCCATCCTCATGGTGAGGAAAGATCCGGACAATCCGGACTCTCTCAGGATTCCTGCCGTGAACGAGGAAAGGTGCATAGGCTGCGGCGCATGCGAGTACCTATGCCCGTCCAGGCCCATAAGTGCAATCCATGTGAACGGACGCACGGTCCATGCCAGGGACGGAGAATGATTTCGGACGCTTTAACACGAATTTACTATGGAAAAGAATATAAGCAGGAGAGATTTTCTTAAAATGGGCGGTGCTGGCGTAGCCGCTGCCGCCGTGGCCTCGTGCGCAGGCGGAGAGAGCACTTCGGCCGGCAGAAAGCCTTCCGAAGGAGCTCCGGAGGGGAAAATGGAGTACAGGACGAATCCGGGAAACGGTGACAAGGTTTCGCTTCTGGGATACGGCTGCATGCGCTGGCCCATGATAAAGGATGCCGAGGGCAGGGACAGCGTTATAGATCAGGACAAAGTCAACGAGCTGATTGATTATGCGATGGCCCATGGTGTGAACTATTACGACACCTCTCCGGCCTACCTGATGGGGCAGTCCGAACGCGCCACGGGCATAGCTTTGGCCAGGTATCCGAGAAAGAGTTTCTACATAGCCACCAAACTCAGCAACTTCGGAGACGGCTCGCATGACGCATCCGTGAAGATGTACCATGACTCGTTCAACGAGATGCAGACGGACTACTTCGACTATTATCTCATGCACGCCATAGGCCGCGGCGGATATGAAGCCTTCCGACAGAGATATGTGGACAACGGCATGATGGACTTCGTGATGAAGGAGCGTGAGGCCGGCAGGATACGCCAGATGGGTTTTTCCTTCCACGGTGCTCCGTCCGAGTTCGACGAGCTGATAAAGACCCATGACAAATACCATTGGGACTTCGTCCAGATACAGATGAACTATGTGGATTGGTCACATGCCGACGGCGTGAGCAACACGAACGCGGAGTACCTCTATGACCAGCTCGACTCCAGAGGCATTCCCATTACCGTCATGGAGCCTCTCCAGGGAGGCCGTCTGGCCAATCTGCCCGACAATGTGGCTGCCCAGCTGAAAGAGCGCAATCCCGATGTCTCGCTTGCCTCATGGGCCTTCCGTTTCGTAGGCTCCCACAGCAACGTTCTCACCGCGCTGAGCGGCATGACCTACATGGAAAATCTGGTGGACAACGTCAATACATTTACGGACTTCCGGCCCATGTCAGAGGAAGAGCTCGATTTCATGGAGACCATGGCCGCGCTAATAAAGGAATACCCCACGGTCAACTGCAACGACTGCAAATATTGTATGCCCTGCCCTTACGGGATAAACATCCCCGAAATCTTCAAGCACTACAACAATTGCGTGAACGAAGGCATGATAGCGCACAGTACGGACCAGAAAAACTTCAGGAAGCTGCGCAAGGCCTATCTTACGAGTTACAATAAGGCGGTACCCACCCTCCGCCAGGCAGATCACTGCATAGGCTGCCATCAATGCGAGCCGCATTGCCCGCAGAGCATCAGAATCCCTTCGGAACTGCACCGCATAGACCGGTACATAGAGCAGCTTAAACAGGAGAAGTTCGATTAGACGGAAGTCTTTGCAAACGTCCGGACGGACGTCAGGACAATATCACCAGGGCGGCGGAAGGATGTGAAAAATCGAGTTTTATCACATCTGACACCGCCTTGTTCAATGTTGCTTTCCAGAGGTTGTCGAATACCACCTCACCGGTTTGCCACTGGAGTCCTTCGGATTTGATTCTCAGGCTGTTGTCTGCAGAAATAATGGACACCCTGCGGCCTTCTCCCACTGCGAGCGTACAGCTGTCCGTAAAGGCGGCTATCACGCAGTTGTCGGTAATCATGTCCAGACTCAGCTTTCTTCCCCGATATGGAGAGAGGGCCTCGTACATGCAGCCTGACAGAAAGTCGGAAGCCGTGATTCTGCCGTCCAGAGCCTTGGCGTATTCCATGAGGAGAGACAGATTGCCTATCGTGTGGTCCTCACGCTTGCCGCTGGCTCCGATGAAATGGATCTCATCCACGTCCGGCATATGCCGGAGCACATAGAGCAGAGCCTTTGTCTGGTCGTTGAAATCCTGCTCTTCTACGTGGAATATCCGGCCTGCGTATTTCTTCTGCAGGGCGGGGGAAAGGGAATCCATGTCTCCTACGACCATGTCGGGCAGCCTTTCTCCTCCGAATATTTTGGGAGAGAGCTTTCTCCATGTCGCCAGAGCCCCGTCGCAGCATATGATGTGGTCTGCTCTGCTCACCACGTATCTGGGAAACTCGCTTCCGGGGAAGTTTCCGGCGCCCACGATTACTGCTGTAGACATTTCTATTTCAGGCCAGTGTTTTGGCAATTTCTTCAGAAGAACTGCCCTTTGTGGTGGAAAAGGATTCCGGATTCCTGAATCCCTGCAGAAAACTCTTTGCGTCCATTCTCTTCTTTCCGGCCAGCTGCACGTCATCCAGCCTGACAGCACCGTCCGCAGCTGCTATCGCTATGTATGACTTCCCGTCGGACAGTATCGTGCCCGGAACGGCAGGCTTGCCTCCGCACAGATTCAGATAGTCGTCACCGATGATTCTGCTTCCGAAGAAAATCTTAAGCTGGACGGGAGCGCTGCCCTCCTTCACCAGTTCGGTGAAGGCAGCGGGAGAAGGACTGAGGCCTCTGATGAGATTGTATATCCGGTTCACCGGAGCAGCCCAGTCTATATGGCAGAGTTCCCTGGTGATTTTCGGGGCGCTCTTCAGCACCTCCGCACCCTGGATGAAACTCCTCTGCACCCTTGTCTCTATATTCTTCTCGATTATGCCTTCCACCGTCTCCAGCACCAGTTTCGCACCGAGCGGCATCAGCTTGTCGTGGAGAGAGCCGGCGGTGTCTTTGTCATCGATTCTGCACTCCTGTCTGAGCATTATGCCTCCGGTATCTATATCTTTGTCTATCATGAAGGTGGTGACACCGGTTATTCTCTCGCCGTTGATCACGGCCCAATTTATCGGAGCGGCGCCTCTGTATTGGGGAAGCAGGGCCGCGTGCAGATTGAACGTCCCCATGGGAGGCATCTTCCACACTTGTTCGGGCAGCATCCTGAATGCCACGACCACGAACAGGTCGGCTTTGTAGGAAGCTAATTCCTCCAGGAATGCCGGGTCCTTGAGTTTAAGAGGCTGGAGCACCGGAATGCCATGTTCCACGGCGTATCTCTTCACGGCGCTTTCATTGGTTTTCAACCCTCTTCCGCTCGGTTTGTCGGCGGATGTGACTACGGCGACAACCTTATATCCGCCCTGTACAAGAGCATCCAGCGGTGCGACAGCGAACTCCGGAGTGCCCATGTAGACGATTCTGGTTTTCTTGAATATGCTCATAAGTCTGCTCTTTATTTTTCTTGACCACGACCCGAAATTTTCGGTCTTCAGAATTGCGGAATCATGTATGGCCTTCCATGACAGATATATCCCGATGGGCAGGAGCACCACCGCCGAAGCGAAAGCTCCGGTCCATGCCGATGCGGCACCGTCTTTCGCCAGCTTGGAGCCCGTGACGTCCACTACCCAGTAGAGTACGAAAAACAGCACGGCTATGATCATGAATGTACCCAGGCCGCTCTTCTTGGTAGTGAACGCTCCCAGCGGTGCTCCGATCAGGAACATGACCAGGCAGGCGAACGCTCCCGCAAACTTCTTCAGAAACTCCACATCCACTCTTCTCAGCGTCCAGGTGTATTCGTAGCTGTTGTTGCTGAATGTCGTGAGTTTATCCGTCATTTCAGAGACCTGCTGAACGGCTTTCTGCAGGGCGGTCTTCTTCATCCGCCTGGCTTCCCAGTTCAGGTCGCCGTAGTTTGCGGAGGGCCGGTTTTCGAAGTGTTTGGCGGTGTCCAGCTGGTTGATATATCGCAAGATATGGGTTTCGTTGAAGTTTGCGAGCTGAGCCGTGTACGCAGAATCCCTCAGGATGCCCACCGAATCGTGCTCCTCGTGGAGAAGCCGTACATTCATCGCCCTTACCTGGTCACCGTAGCGGGCCTTGCCGGACTTTTTGAACGCGTAGTTTTCCAGAGGAATTATCATTTCCTGGCTGTCGAAGGTTATCTTGTCCAGCTGGAAGGTGGTGTCCCTGTATTTCATGCTGTTGCTCTCCTGGTAGTTGATGCCGTCGTACAGCTTGAAAGTCAGGTAGTCCTTGGACTTGGACATTTTCATCATCGCGGAATCCGCGAGCGTCATCGCATTGCTGCCGTTCCTGCCGGTGTGGTCATAGACCATTATCCCGTGCATCATTCCGCTTTTCTTGTCACGGCTTTCCACCCGCAATATGTAGCCGTCTATGCCGTCGTAGAAAGTGCCTGTCGGGATTTTTATCTCCGACTTTGTCTTGCCTATGTCGTCCCTGAGGGTGTATATCTCATTGTAGGCCAAGGGGACGAGATTGTTGGAGGCAAAGAACGCCCCTACGCATATCAGTCCCGAAACCACGGCCATGGGGGCCATGACTCTCGCAAGCGAGATGCCTGCCGCCTTGATGGCTATAAGTTCGCTGTTCTCGGACATCTGACCCAATGCCATAACCGAGGCCAGCAAGGTCGCCAGCGGAAGGGACAGGGGCAGAAGCGTAGCTCCTCCCCAGCCCATGAATTCCAGTATAATCTTGAAAGACAGTCCTTTGCCTACGAGTTCGTCGATGTAGACCCACAGGAACTGCATCATGAGGATGAATGTGACCACTATCAGAACCGCAAAAAACGGCCCCAAAAAAGAAGACAATATGAATTTGTCCAGTTTCTTCATCCCCGGCGAGCGGCTTTATTTTCTGACGGCCGCTTCCACGAGTTTGTCCAGGGCCTCGCTTATCCCGGCCGCGTTCCTTCCGCCGGCGCTGGCGAGGCCTGCCTGGCCGCCTCCGCCTCCTTGGATGTATTTTGCCGCGTCACGTATGTCTTTGCCGGCATTCTTGCCTCCGGCCACGAGGTCCGAGGAATACATCAGAAGAAGTTGGGGCTTTCCGTCGTGCTCGAAAGCTGCCGCTATTGCGGTGTTGCTCAGCTCCTTCTGCAGCAGAACGGCGGCATCGCGAAGCATTTCCGGTGAACAGTCGTCCACTATGCGGTGCACTTTTATGACGTTTACTCCGTTTATCTGTTCCGCCGAGTCGCTGAGAATTCTGGCGAATCTGGCAGCCTTCTCCTTTGCGAAACTTTCTATTTCCTTTTTGTATCCGGCGTTCTCGCTTACCATCTTCTGAATTGCCGAGGTCAGGTCGGGAGCGTTGTTCAGGAACGAACGGGCATTGCGCAGTATGTCCTGGATGTGTTCGGAATAGAGGACGGCTTCATCGCCGGTGACGGCCTCGATGCGGCGTATTCCGGCGGCAATGGCCGATTCGGAGATGATCTGGAAATAACCGATGTTGCCGGTCGCGCCCGTGTGGCAGCCTCCGCAGAGTTCAACGCTCGGACCGAACTTGACGACCCTTACCCTGTCTCCGTATTTCTCGCCGAAGAGGGCTATCGCTCCGGCGGCCTTCGCCTCCTCCATGGTGGCGTCCCTCTTTTCTTCCAAAGGATAGTTGGCGCGTATCATCGCGTTGACCTTACGTTCGATGTCGCTTATCTGCCCGTCGGAAAGCTTCTCGAAATGGGAGAAATCGAAGCGGAAGTACTTGTCGCACACATAAGAGCCTTTCTGCTCCACGTGGCTGCCCAGGGTTTCCCTTAGCACCTCGTCCAGAAGGTGGGTGCAGCTGTGGTTGTTGGCCGTCTTGAGCCTTCTCTCCGAATCCACCGCGAGCGTGAAGCTTTCGGTAGGGTCGGAAGGCATCTTCTCCGCTATGTGCAGGGTCAGCCCGTTTTCCCTTATGGTGTCCTTGATGACGATTTTCTCACCGCTTTCGGAAAGTATGTAGCCGGTGTCTCCCACTTCACCGCCCATTTCTCCGTAGAAAGGAGTCCTGTCGAAGACGAGCTGTATCATTTCCTTGTTCTTCTGCCTGACGGTACGTGCTTTCAGCAGACGTGCCCCTTCCGTCAGGATTGTGTCGTAGCCTACGAACTCCTCTTCGCCGCCGCAGTATTCCACCCAGTCGCCGAACTCGTTGGCCGTGGCGTTGCGTGCGCGCTCCTTCTGCTTCTGCATCTCGGCATCGAATCCCTTGCGGTCCACCGTGAAGCCGTTTTCATCGGCAATCAGTTCGGTGAGGTCGAGAGGAAATCCGTAGGTGTCGTAGAGCACGAAAGCGTCATTTCCCGGAATGGTCCGGGACTCTTTGTTCTTGGCCATGTAGTCGTCCATGAGCCTTATGCCTCTGTCGAGAGTCCTCAGGAAAGCGAGTTCTTCCTCACGGGTGACGTTTTCTATGAGTTTCTGCTGCGCCGGAAGCTCCGGGTATGCTTCACCCATGTCCGCCACGAGCTGGGGAATGAGCTTGCAGAGGAACGGCTCGCCGAACCCGAGGAAGGTGTAGCCGTAGCGCACGGCGCGGCGCAGAATCCTGCGGATGACATAGCCGGCCTTCACATTGGAGGGCAGCTGCCCGTCGGCGATGGAAAAAGCTATGGCCCTCACATGGTCGGCGATCACTCTCATCGCGACCTCGGTCTTTGGAGATTCATGGTAGCTGTGGCCCGAAAGCTCCTCTATCTTGGCGATGAGGCCTGAGAAGATGTCGGTGTCGTAGTTGCTGGTCTTGCCCTGAAGAATCATGCACAGTCTTTCGAAGCCCATGCCCGTGTCTATGTTCTTGGCGGGCAGAAGCTCCAGATGGCCGTCCGCCTTGCGGTTGTACTGCATGAACACGAGATTCCATATCTCTATCACCCGGTCGTTGTCGGTGTTTACGAGGGAAGCTCCCGGAGTCTTCGCTATTTCCTCGTCGGAACGCAGGTCGATGTGTATCTCGCTGCATGGACCGCAGGGCCCCGTGTCCCCCATTTCCCAAAAATTGTCGTGTTTGTTGCCGAGAAGTATGTGGTCGGCAGGCAGATGTCTGAGCCATGCCTTTCTGGCCTCTTCGTCCAGGGAGGTCCCGTCTTCTTGCGAGCCTTCGAAAACCGTCGCATACAGCTTGGTCTTGTCAATGCCGTAGACATCTGTGAGAAGCTCCCATGCCCAGTCTATGGCCTCGTTCTTGAAATAGTCCCCGAAACTCCAGTTTCCGAGCATCTCGAACATCGTGTGGTGTCTTCCGTCGTGGCCTACCGCCTCCAGGTCGTTGTGTTTTCCGCTAACCCGCAGGCACTTCTGGCTGTCCGTGGCCCTTTTGAACTTTGGCACGGAATTTCCAAGAAAATAGTCCTTGAACTGGTTCATCCCCGCGTTGGTGAACATAAGCGTGGGGTCATTCTTTATTACCATCGGAGCCGAAGGGACTACCGTGTGGCCTTTTGAAGCGAAGAAGTCCAGGAACTTCTGTCTGATTTCATTAGCTGTCATAAGAGTGTATGGTGATAATCCAAAGAATGCAAATTTAGAACAAAATCCGTATATTTGTGTTATGGCGGCTTCCAAAAAATACAGATTGAACAGCGAGACGCTGCTGTACGAGATCGAGAAAGTGTCGGCGCGTTCGCGTGTTGGGAAAGCCATTCTCATTCTCGTGACGTGGAGCGCCCTCATGCTGTTCTACCTCTGGCTTTTCACCCAGGTGCTCGGGATAGAGCTGCCCAAGACATCGGTGCTCAAGAGGAAAAATGCCGAGTGGGTGACCAGAATGGAGCTGATGAACAGGCAGCTTGACAGTTACGATGCAGTGCTCGAAGGGTTCAGGATGAGGGACAACGAGATCTACCGCAACATCTTCGGCCTTGACGAGATACCCGCCTCGCTGCGCAATTCCGGATTCGGGGGGGCAAACCGCTATGCCGAGCTCGCCGACATCGACGACGGTTCCTTTTTGAAACGGACGGCCGTCAGGCTGGATGACCTGATGAAGAAAACCTATGTGCAGAGCACGTCTTTCGATGAAATATCATCCATGGCCAGAAAAGCGGGAAACATGGTGTCCAGCATACCTGCCATCATGCCCATAAATCCGAATCCCGCGACATACCGCAGGTCAAGCTCATTCGGATACAGGAGTGATCCGTTCACCGGAGCCCGCAAGATGCACACCGGCTACGATTTCTCCTGTCCTCCGGGCAACAAGGTCTATGCGACCGGCGACGGCACCGTGAAGGAAGTGAATTTCGAGCTTTACGGCTACGGCAATTCCGTGCTGATAGACCACGGCTTCGGTTACCAGACGAGGTATGCCCACCTGAAGTCCATCTATGTGTCCGAGGGGATGAGGCTCATGCGCGGAGAACAGATAGGGGAGACCGGCAATACTGGACGCTCCACGGGGTCGCATCTGCACTACGAAGTCATATACAGGGGGAACTACGTGAACCCTCAGAACTACTTCGATTTTGACATGCCCCAAGAAGAATACAGGGCGATAGTTGAGCAGGCGGCCGAAGCATCCGACAACGTGCTCGTGGGCCCGAACATGAGAGCGAAAATCCAAAAGAAATGACCTACCAGTTCGACGACGACAATTTTGACTTCAAGAAAGTCACGACTTCGGTGAGCAGGCTCATCTGGAGGACGGTGTGGTGGCTTCTCGGCACTCTGGCCCTGGCGTCGCTATGCTATGTTTTCTTCTCCTTTTTTCTTAACACCGAGTATGAAAAGAAACTCAGCAGGGAAAACAGGAAGTACGAAAAGATGTACGGTGAGCTCGTTGAGCAGCAGAAACTCATCGAAGATGTCACCAAGGGCCTTGCCACCCGTGACAACGGCATCTACAGAGACATATTCCAGGCGGACGCGCCGGCCGTGGATCCGCTCGGAAGCATGGATCTGATGATGTATTCCGACACCGTCAGCGAGGAAAACCGCATTAAACGCACAACCTCCAGGCTGGCCGTTCTCGGTGACGGAATATCCATGGTGGAGTCCAATTTCGCGGAAATCTTCCGGCTTCTCGTAAAGAACGGCATCGGCAACATGCCGGTGGACGTGCCCGTGGAGGAGATGTCCTACGCCCAGGCCGGCGCATCGGTAGGGAACAAATACAATGCAATCTATAAAGTGAACTCCCTGCACGGCGGGCTTGACATAATCGCTGCGCAGGGCAGCGAAGTCCGTGCCGCGGCGGACGGGACGGTTTCGGAAGTGACCCGTTCCGGAAAGGGACTCGGCAACGTGATAAGCATAGACCACGGGAACGGCTACGTCACCCGCTATGCGCATCTGTCGGAGATAAGCGTGCGCAAGGGGCAGGCTGTCAGGAAAGGAAGCAAAATCGCGACCGTGGGCATCTCCGGACAGACCTACGCCCCGCATCTGCACTACGAAGTCCTGCGCGGCGGAGAACCTGTGGACCCTGTCAACTACATGTTCGCCTCGCTGTCGCCCTATGACTACGCCAACGTCGCCTATATATCGGGCAGCACCAGGCAGTCGCTGGACTGAAACGGGCAAAAAAAATACAGGAAATGGAAAAACTCTACTACACCATCGGTGAAGCGGCCGACATCCTCGGGGAGAATGTCTCCCTTGTGCGGTTCTGGTCCACAAAATTCCCCAAGCTCCTCAATCCCAAGCGGAACGCCAAGGGCAACCGGCTCTACACCGCGGACGAGATGGACACTCTCAAGCAGCTCTATCTGCTGATAAAAGGGAAGGGCATGACCCTCGATGGAGCGGCGAGACGGCTCGCCGATGAAAGGAAGACCGTGGACAACAGGGTGAAGGCTCTGGAATCCCTGAAAGCCATAAGGGCGCAGCTGGAAGAAATCAAGTCTTCATTGTAGAAAAAAATTCATAACTTTGCGATTCGTTTTCATCTCGTTGTGACCAGAGACGCGGGAAGAAGCGTACAGACGGAAATAAATTATCTATAGATATGGCTACCAAGAAAATAAAAAAGGTGGAGACCCCCATTGACCAGATGGAGACCTTCGTTTCCATCCAGAAGAATTTCGCTGACTCCGAGACCAGCGTGCAGGAGAAGCTGAAGACTCTCTATGCTCTGCAGCAGGCCGACACGGCGATAGACAAGATTATCCAGCTCCGAGGCGAACTGCCCGGAGAGGTGGCATCCCTCGAAGAGGAAATCACCGGTCTGAAGGAAAAGGAAGAATCCGTCAGACAGTACATGACCGGTCTTGAATCAACCATTTCCGACAACAAGCAGAACATAGTGGACTGCGACAACCAGACCGCCAAATACAAGAAACAGCTGGAAAATATCGCCAACAGCCGTGAGTTCGATTCCATAAACAAGGAAATCGAGAACCAGGGTCTTCTCCGCCAGATCGCCGAGAAAAACATCAGCGAAGCCAAGATGAAGATAGGCGAGCTGAAAGAGGAACTCAACGAACAGGAGGAAAAGCTTGCCGTGAAGGAAGGCGACCTCAAGCTCAAGAAAGAGGAACTTTCCACCATCGTGGAGTCCACATCCAAGGAGGAAGCCCGTCTGAAAGCCCAGAGAGACGCCCTCGCAGCCAAGATAGACGCCAGGACCATGAGCGCCTACGAGCACATCCGCGCCAGCGTGAACAACCACCTTGCCGTGGTGTCCGTCTACAACGGAGACTCCTGCGGAGGCTGCTTCAACACCATCATCCCCCAGAAGCTTGTGGAAATAGCTTCGAACAAGAAACTTATCATCTGCGAACACTGCGGCCGAATCATCGTCAACCCTGACTTCTCGCAGACAGAGTAAATCCGGAGGAGAGTCCGACGATGTCTGAGAGAAGAACAAGCAGAAAAACGCGGGCGGTGGATCTTGACAATCTCGGGGCTGAACTTGGCAACAAGCCGCCTCAGGCTCTGGATTTCGAGGAGGCAGTGCTCGGAGCCCTGCTGGTCGAGCCCAATTGCGTGGACGAGGTCATGGAGGAGCTCCAGTCTTCGAATTTCTACGATCCCAAGAACCGGATGATATTCGAAGCGATGGTTTCGCTAAACACGGAACATGTCGCGCTGGACTTGCTTACCGTTTCCCAGAGACTGCGGGAAAACGGCAGCCTCGAAGAAGTGGGGGGAGCTGTGAAGCTTGCCTCCCTGTCCGAGAAAATCGGAGCGGCGGCCCATATTGAGTTCTATATCAAGATCCTGAAACAAAAGAAGATACAAAGGGATCTGATAACCGCCTCCTACGAAATCCTCAAAGAATCCTACGACGACAGCGTCAATGTCGACGAGCTTGTGGACAGCGCACAGTCCAAAGTGTTCGATGCCATACAGAGCAATACCCGGAAAGACGTCCGGGACATAGGTTCCGTCATCAACGACGCTTTGGAAAGGGTGGAGAAGATGCAGGAGCAGGAGGGCCTCAGCGGAGTGCCTTCGGGATTCGTCACTCTTGACAAGATTACCCAGGGCTGGCAGCGGTCCGACCTCATAATCCTTGCCGCCAGACCCTCGGTGGGTAAGACGGCGTTCGCGCTGAACATTGCCAGGAACGCATCGGTGGACCACAACATGCCCGTAGCCATTTTCTCGCTTGAAATGCCCGTCATCCAGCTGGCGATGAGGCTCATGATAACGGAAACCGGACTTCCCGCTGAAAAGATAAAAGGCGGTTCGAAGATGACTCCGCAGGAATGGGAACAGCTCCAGACCAAGATAAAAAGGCTTTCCGCCGCTCCCCTGTACGTGGACGACACCCCGAGCCTTCCCATCATGGAATTCCGTTCCAAGGCGAAACGGCTCGTAAGCACAAAGGGAGTCCGGCTCATAATCGTGGACTACCTCCAGCTGATGCAGGGGCCTCCCGAGCTCAGGGGATTCCGCGAACAGGAGGTCGCGGCCATATCCAGGACATTGAAAGCCACCGCCAAGGAGCTTGACATACCCATCATAGCGCTTTCGCAGCTTTCCAGAAATTCGGTCCAGAGGGCCAACTCCAACGGAAAGCCCATGCTCAGCGACCTGAGAGAATCAGGTTCCATAGAGCAGGATGCCGATATGGTCATATTCGTGCACCGTCCGGACTTCCTCGGGTTGTCGGAGAACCCTGAAGACAAGAACAAGACCCAGCTTATAATAGCGAAACATCGCAACGGAGAGATAGGCGAGATAGACATGATATTCAAGAGTGACGAGGTCAAATTCATGGAAGCCGATGACAACCTTCTCGCCCATGTGGACGGAAGTCCCTACGAAGTGGGGTCCGCCATGAACGATGATTTCCCCGCTGACGGGTATAATCCTGATTTTTAGTTTGACATGAAACATATTTCCGCCATTCTGCTGTCTTTTTTCATCGCCGTATGCGTTGCGGCGGCACAGGATGCCAAATGCCTTCCCCTGCGCAGAATCACTCAGGAAAACCTTGCATTCAAAGGCGGAGAGAAGATGACCTTCAAGATTCATTACAAGGTCGCGTTCATCAACGCGGACATAGCGAGCGCCGTGATCAGCCTTGATTCCACCGAACTCAACGGCCGTCCGGCATATGCTTCCAGAGTGTATGCACGCACGTATCCGTTCTACGACAATTTCTTCAGGCTAAGGGAAGACTTCCGCTCCTGGTTTTCCGTGGAAGATCTGAGGCCGGAAAAGTTCCTCCGCGAGAGCCACGAGGGGAAATATACCGCCACGAACGATTACAAATTCGTCTGGAACGCCGGAGAGCCTCACATCAGCGCCGAGATAGAAACCTCGAAAAAACCGAAGTACAGCAAGGAAATCCCCCTTGACGGCTGCACCTTCGATCCCATGACCCTTTTCTTCACCGCAAGAAACATGGACATGACCAAAGTCAAGGAAAACGAGCCCTATCCCATGACCTTTGCGGTCGCCGACGATGTCTACACCATCTATTTCGTATACAAAGGCAAGGAAAAGAGAGGGGTGGACGGCATCGGAAATGTGAACGCCATGCGTTTCGAAGTGCAGGTTCTTGACGGAGACGTGTTCACGGGCGGTTCCGACATGGTCATGTGGTTCTCGGACGACGACAACCGCATTCTGCTCGGATTCAACGCTCCTCTTAAGCTCGGACTTGTGCATGGCCGTCTTACGGCCATAGAAGGGCTGAAACATGAACTTAACGTAACTGCAACCAAGTAGTGCCATGTCGGACTCAGTATCACATTCGGGCATAGTAAAATCGGTCGGCGGCAAAGAGACGGTCGTGGAGATAGTTTCCGCATCGGCATGTTCCTCCTGTCACGCAGCATCGCTGTGTTCGGCGGCCGATGCCGTCCGCAAAGATATCACCGTGCCCACTGATCCTCTTCATCCCTGCCATGTCGGCGAGGAGGTGGATGTAGTGCTGTCCCGCAGCATGGGCATGAAGGCGGTGTGGATCTCTTATGTGATTCCTCTTGCCATATTGTTGATTTTAGTTGTATCTTTGTCAGTCATTAACGTGCACGAGCTTCTGGCCGGTGCTGCGGCCGTAGGTGCGGTAGCTCTTTATTATTTCGTCATATATCTGATGCGGAAGCGTCTGTCGGAAGGCTATGTCTTCAGTATCAGAAAGAAATAGAATAATTAATAACCAACTCAGATGTCTTCAACAATTATTTGGACTATTGCAATCATCGCTCTGCTGGGTCTTGTGCTTGCGTTTGTCCTTTACTTCGTTGCTGAAAAGTTCAAGGTAGAGGAAGATCCCAGGATTGACGAGGTTGAGAAAGTAATGCCCGGAGCCAATTGCGGAGGCTGCGGATATGCGGGCTGCCGCGCATTCGCGGAATCGGCCGTGAAAGCTCCGGATCTGGACCGCCACTATTGTCCGGTGGGAGGGAACGAGGTCATGAAAAAGGTGGCCGCGATTCTTGGCTACACGGTCAAGGACAAGGCTCCCATGGTGGCTGTGGTGCGTTGTAACGGAACTTGCGAAGCACGTCCGAAAGTCAATGTATATGACGGATACGCTTCCTGCAAGGTGAAAGCCTCCCTTTATGCGGGCGATACGGGCTGCGCCTATGGATGTCTCGGTTGCGGAGATTGCGTTGCGGCCTGCAAATTCGACGCTGTCCACATGAACCCGGCCACAGGTCTGCCCGAAGTTGACGAGTCCAAGTGCACAGCCTGCGGAGCATGTGTGCGGGCATGTCCCAAAACCATCATAGAACTCAGGGCCAAAGGTCCGAGGGGAATGAGGGAGTTTGTGGACTGCGTCAGCCATGACAAAGGCCCGGCCGCAAAAAAAGCCTGCGCCAACGCCTGCATAGGCTGCTCGATGTGCTTCAAGACCTGTACGCACGGTGCCATAACCATGGACAACAATGTCGCATACATAGATTACACGAAGTGCAAACTCTGCCGCGAATGCGAGGCCGTGTGCCCTACCGGAGCGATTCATGGCGTCAACTTCCCGAAGCCGCTTGACAAGGCTGCCGTGAAAGCCCGCATCGCCGACCGTCAGAAGAAGGCCCGTGAGGCTGCCGCCGCAGAAGCCAAGCTTGCCGCAGAACCTGCCGCGCCTGCCTCCGCAG
>CAYWPV010000005.1:0-33035 GCA_964460265.1 uncultured Muribaculaceae bacterium
CTTTAATAATATTCTCTTTGAGCGACTAAGGTTACTTATTAATATGGATGGCCGAGCGGTCTGTTTGACCGCCCGGCCATTTTTTTGCGGTATTCCCCATACGCACAACCAAAATCATACGCGAAACAGAAAAACGGCCCGGTAAGAAACCGGGCCGTTTTCCGTTTATGTCGTCATGACGTATGTCCGTGTCGCTTACAGGTTTGCGTTGTCGGACTTCCACTCCTTGACGGGAGGTACGATTCCGAGTTCCACGATTTCGTCGCGCATTTTGCATAGATGGGCGTATGAAGCATCGAGGGCGGCCAGCTCTTCAGCGGTGCCTTTCGGCATGGTGAAGTGCACTCCGGTCTTGTCGATTGTGGTGGGCATGGCCATCATTACATTGTGGAAGTTGCCGGTGTTGACGTAGCATCCTGCGGGGAGGGTGAATTCTTCACCGCCCATGGCGGCTTCGATCATCTTCACGGCCAGATAAGCCGGGCTCTGGAAGGATGAACGGCCACGGAGCTTGATGATGTTTGAACCTCCCTGGACGGTATCATGTTTGATTTCTTCGAATCTTTCCTTGGAAAGGGGCATTTCTGAAAGCGGTTTGCCGTCCACTTTCACTGCCGATGAGAAAACGGCCATCTGTTCACCGTGTCCGCCGTAGGTATGCGCACCGGTGACTTTGTCCTGCTGTACGCCGAATTCCTTGGCGAGAGCTTCCTGCAGACGTGTGGAATCAAGGGCTGCAAGGGATGTGAGCTGGTCGGGCTTCAGTCCGGAATGGATGAGGGCGGTGAGCGCCGTCACGTCAGCGGGGTTGAAGATAACTACGACGTGCTTCACGTCAGGGCAGTACTTCTTGATGTTGTCTCCGAACTCGGCTGCAATCTTGCAGTTTCCTTTGAGGAGATCCTCACGTGTCATGCCTTCTTTACGCGGGAAACCGCCGGAAGATATGATGTACTTGGCATCTTTGAACGCCTCTTCCGGATTAACCGTCCAGCTTATGTTTGCTCCTTTGAAAGCGCACTGGTCCATTTCTGCGGCCACACCGCGGAGACCGGGCTCATAAATGTCATAGAGACAAAGATTAGGAGTAAGTTTTAGAAGAAGAGCTGTCTGAGCCATGTTGGAGCCGATCATTCCGGCGGCGCCAACTATGAGAAGCTTCTCGTTTGTCAAATATCCCATGATGAATCAAAAATTTAAATTGCGTTTAGGATTTGCAAATATAGCAATAAAAAATGTATGTGATCAGATTATCCTACAACCCATACCATTACATAGCGGTCGAACGACATGTACTCAAGTTCGAACTCTTCCTCGTAGCCGTCCTTGTGTATGAAGGTTGCGTCCAGCTTGCCCTCTTCCTTGGGGCGGAAATGCTCCACCTCTATCTGTTCGGAGAAATTGACGTTGAAAGCTGAAACCCTTTTGAAGACCGCTTCCTTGGCGCACCAGTAGATTGCCAGCTGCTCGTTTTTCTTGTCATCGTCCAGATCCTCGATTTCATCTTCCGAAAGGGCTTTTTGCTCGACGGCGGAGAAGTCCCTGTCTATGCATTCCATGTCTATGCCCACTTCTTCTTCATCGTGGAGGATTACGGCGACGAACTTTTCGGTGTGGGTGATGCTTATGTTCGTGGCCATGTTTTCCAGATAGGGCTTCCCGTTGTCATGGTGGCTCAGGTAAACCTTGTCCTCGAACAGTTCGTTCAGCAGCGCCCTCACGGCAAGCCTCTGCTTGCGCTGCGATTCGCTTTTTATGTAGGAGATCTCCTCCATTTCATCCGAAGGAGTGGAACTCAGCTCGATAAGTTCCTTCTCGGTCTCGGTTATTTCCCAGACCGCGATAGTAGCGTCATTTTCAAGTTTTTTTCTGAAATATAGTGCCATAGACGATAGTTGTCTTCATTAAGATTCCATGGAGCCGTTTGTGCCGAGATACTTCAGGCCTGTGAGCGCAGAGTATGCGCACACGACGAAATTATCCCCCGATGCTTCCGTAAGCTCGTGGCTGACTATGAGATATGAGTTTAAGAGTACAGATCGCGCAGGGTCGTCAGATTGACCGACCGCAAGCTTTTCGCTTTCAGAATTAGCAGAACTGGGAGGCTCCATATCAATGTTTTGACAAATCTTCGGCAAATATACAAAATTTTTGATAATGAAAACTTTTCCGCCGTCTCCTTAAATAAAATTTAAAAAAGTTTGTTTTATCAAAGGAAAACTGTATTTTTGGAATCACAATTTGAAAGGAAGCATGACAAGAACATCCAATTTCTGGTGGCGCTGGTACTCGGGACATAAACGGTCGTGAGGGACTTCAGCGTACTCAAATCAGAACAGATATTATAAAGGTACGGAGGAAATCCAAGAGCGCGACTCAAGGATTTCCTTTTTTTTTGAATATAAAACGACTGACACGATAGACATGAAATCTTTTTTAGTTGACAATGACGGCTATTACGGCAGATTCGGCGGTGCTTACGTTCCGGAGATCCTTTACAAATGCGTTGAGGATCTGAAGAAAGCGTATCTCCCCATAATGGAAAGCGAGGAGTTCCGCAAAGAATTCCGCTCTCTGCTTAAGGATTATGCCGGAAGACCTTCACCGCTTTTCTATGCCGGGCGGATGAGTGAGAAATACGGCTGCAGGCTCTATTTGAAAAGGGAGGATCTGAACCACACCGGAGCGCACAAGATAAACAACGCTCTGGGACAGATTCTTATAGCACGAAAGATGGGAAAGTGCAGGATAATCGCCGAAACGGGTGCCGGGCAGCATGGAGTGGCGGTTGCAACGGTCTGCGCTCTCATGGATATGCCGTGCAGAGTCTATATGGGAGAAACGGATGTGAACAGGCAGCATGTGAATGTGGAAAGGATGAAGATGCTGGGAGCGGAAGTTTTTCCCGTCCGGAGCGGAAACATGACCCTGAAAGATGCCACCAACGAGGCCATAAGAGACTGGTGCTGCCATCCCGAGGATACTTTCTATATCATAGGCTCTACCGTGGGGCCGCATCCTTATCCGGACATGGTCGCCAGGCTCCAGAGCGTCATATCGGAAGAAATCAAATGGCAGCTTGAGGAGAAGGAAGGCAGGAAAAACCCTGACTGGCTTTTCGCATGTGTCGGAGGAGGCTCCAATGCAGCGGGGACTGTATATCATTTCGTGGATGACCCCGAGGTGAAGATAGTCCTTGCCGAAGCAGGCGGCAAGGGTGTCGATACGGGCATGACAGCCGCTACCATAGCGGCCGGTTCACTGGGCATTCTACACGGCAGCAAGTCTCTTGTCCTTCAGGACGAGGACGGGCAGGTGATAGAGCCTTATTCAATCTCTGCCGGGCTGGACTATCCCGGAGTGGGCCCTTTCCATGCCAATCTGGCGGAACAGCACAGGGCTACGGTGCTTGCCATCAACGATGATGAGGCCCTCAGGGCCGCCTTTGAACTTACCAGGCTCGAAGGCATAATACCTGCACTCGAGTCTGCCCACGCTCTGGGAGCTCTTCCCAAGATGAAAGACAAGTTCAAAAAAGACGACGTGGTTGTCCTTACCGTTTCGGGACGTGGCGACAAAGACATTGAGACATACCTTGCGCACAAGGATGATCCGGGTGTCACTGATTTTTAAACAATTGCGGTAAAATGAAGCAGTTCAGCTATAAAACTTATTCAAAAAAGGTCCTCGGCGATCTGTACACACCTGTGGGGGTGTATCTGAAAATCAGGGATCTGTTTCCCCAGAGTGTCCTCATGGAATCTTCCGATTATCATGGCGGAGAAAACGGGAGGTCATTCATAGGCGTGAGCCCTGTGGCGAGCGTAGGCGTCTCCCATGGCAAGGTTTTCATGAACATGCCTGACGGGTCTTCGGCGGAAATGGAAATATCCGCCCGGTACAGTGTGGGGGATGCCATAAATGCGTTCCTCCACAGTTTTACTGTCGAGGGTGACGATGCTTCCCTGTGCGGGGTCTATGGCTATACGACGTTCAATGCGGTCCGCTATTTCGAAAACATTGCCGTGAAGGACGAAGTGAGGGAAGAGAACGATGCGCCTGATCTGATGTACATACTTTACAAATATGTCATAGTATTTGACCACTTCAAAAACACCCTCTCAATCGTGGAACTGCTTGAGGACGGTGAAGAGCAGAGCGTGGACAAGCTTGAGAAGGCTCTGGCCCGTCCTATCCCTTCGGGGTTCGGATTCCTTCCCGTCGGGACATGCGGGAGCACCCTTACGGACGAACAGCACAAAGCCAACATACGCAAGGGGATAGCTGCCTGCAAGAGGGGTGACGTCTTCCAGATAGTTTTGAGCCGGCGTTTCATACAGAGGTACGAAGGCGATGACTTCGAGCTGTACAGGGCATTGCGCAGCATCAACCCTTCACCGTATCTTTTCTATTTCGATTTCGGCGGGTTCCGCATATTTGGCTCTTCACCGGAGACGCATTGCAGGATAGAAGGGCGGAAGGCCTACATAGACCCCATAGCAGGTACCACCAAGCGCAGCGGAGATGCGGAAGAAGACCGCAGGCATGCCGAATATCTGAGAAACGACCCCAAGGAGAATGCCGAGCACGTGATGCTGGTGGATCTGGCCCGTAATGATCTGAGCCGCAACTGCCATGACGTGAAGGTGGAGTTCTACAAAGAACTGCAGTATTACAGCCATGTGATCCATCTTGTCAGCCGGGTCAGCGGAATCCTTGACGAAGGGGCGGATCCGGTGAAAGCCTTCATAGACACTTTCCCGGCCGGGACGCTTTCCGGAGCGCCCAAGGTCAGGGCCATGCAGCTTATCAGCGAATGGGAGCCTCATAACAGAGGCGCATACGGCGGATGCGTTGGCTTCATAGGATTCAACGGGTCGTTGAATCAGGCCATAACCATAAGGACATTCGTCAGCAGAAACAACGAGCTGTGGTTCCAGGCCGGAGGCGGCATAGTCAGCAAGAGCAATGAAGAGTATGAGCTTCAGGAAGTAAACAATAAACTTGGCGCTCTCAGGCGCGCCATAGAAATCGCCTCGAAGTTATGAAGAAGATAGTTATAATAGACAATTACGATTCATTCACCTACAACCTTGTCCATCTGGTCAGGGAACTCGGGGCCGATGTCACGGTTTACCGCAACGATCAGTTCGTGCTCGGCGATCTGAAGGATTTCGACAAGATAATGCTGAGCCCCGGGCCGGGCATTCCTTCCGAATCGGGGCTTGTCCCTCAGGTAATTAAAGAATATGCCGGCAAGAAACCGATATTCGGCGTGTGTCTCGGAGAGCAGGCCATAGGCGAAGCTTTCGGAGCACGTCTTGTCAACCTTGGAGAGGTTTTCCATGGAGTCCAGACCCCGGTGCATATCGTGAAGGACGATTACATTTTCCGCGGGCTGCCGGAAGTCATCATGGCCGGGCGTTATCATTCATGGGCGGTGGACACGGAAGATTTTCCCGAATGTCTGGAGATTCTTGCGCTGAGCGATGAGGGGCAAATCATGGCTTTGAGGCATAAGACATTGGACATAAGGGGAGTGCAGTTCCATCCCGAATCCATTCTTACTCCGGACGGTAAGAAGATAATGGCCAACTGGTTGGAAGAATAGATAGTCATCCGGAATAATAGAGAGTCAGTATATATGAAAGCGTATCTTAACAAACTTATCGGCGGCGAGTCTTTGAGCCGCAGCGAGACCCATGCCATCATGCTGGGGATCACGAAAGAAAAGTACAATGAATGTCAGATTGCCGCCCTGCTTATGGCATTGCAGACCAAGGGCATCACGGTGGATGAGCTGCTGGGCTTCAGGGACGGTCTGCTGGAGACTGGAAAGAGGGTCGATTTGGGAGATGTCAATTCCCTGGACATAGTCGGAACGGGAGGAGACGGCAAGAACACCTTCAACATTTCCACCTGCTCGGCCTTCGTCATAGCCGGTGCCGGCTTCAAAGTCACCAAACACGGCAACGCGGGGAGCACATCCGTCAGCGGTGCATCTGACGTGCTCAGAGGACACGGAGTCAAATTTACCGATGATCCGGATATCCTGAAGAAATCTCTGGACGAGGCCGGAATCTGCTATCTTCATGCGCCGCTGTTCGCATACGGCATGAAGTTCGTCGGACCCATCCGTAAGGCATTGGGCGTCCCCACCTGTTTCAATCTTCTAGGACCTCTCATCAACCCCTGCCACCCCAAGAACTCTCTCCACGGGACGGCCAATCAGGCGCAGCTGCGTCTTTATGTGAGCGCCCATCAGAAGATAGGGGACAACTACGGGGTCATCAACAGCTATGACGGCTACGATGAGATATCGCTTACAAGCGGATTCAAGCTTGTGACCAACGACTTTGAAAAAGTCTTTACTCCCAAGGATCTCGGGTTTGACTATATCCGGCAATCTGACATCAGCGGAGGTGCGACCGCTCAGGATGCCATGAAGATATTCGACGACGTTCTCGAAGGCACCGCCACTGCCGCACAGCGTTCGGTAATTCTTGCAAATGCCGCATGCGGAATCGCAGTCATGGACAGAAACCTCTCCATAGCTGATTCCGTGGCCATGGCTGCGGATTCTCTTGACAGCGGCAAAGCGAAGGCCTGCTTCATGAAATTCCTTGAAATAAACAGCTGATGAAGGACATACTCGAAGAAATCGTAGCCTCAAAAAGGAAGGAGCTAACCATGCAGAAAGAACAGCTTCCTCCTTCGGAATTGTACTCAAGGGTGGAAGCCGTGATGGAGGAAAGAGAGCGTCCTCTTGTCCTGCGGTCCATGCGTAAAGCACTTTCGGAATCGCAGAGCGGAATAATCGCCGAGTTCAAGCGCAAATCCCCGTCAAAGGGGTGGATACATGAATCCATCATGCCGGAACAGGTGATTCCCTTTTATGCGGAAGGCGGCGCATCGGCGCTTTCGATTCTTACGGACGAACCGTTTTTCGGAGGTAAGCTGGATTTTATTTCCCGTATGCGCCCTCTTGTGGAAATCCCGATTCTCAGAAAAGATTTCATCGTGGACGAGTATCAGATTTTTCAGGCCAGACTTGCCGGGGCCGATGCGGTGCTCCTCATAGCGGCGGATCTTTCCGTGTCCGAATGCAGGTCTCTCCTTGAGCTGGCCCATGAACTGAAGCTTGAAGTTCTTCTGGAGATTCATGAAGAAAAAGAATTGGATTATTGCAGTCTCGAAGCGGATATGATAGGGGTGAATAATCGAAATCTTGGTACTTTTAATGTAAATATTGCCAATTCCGTCAATTTGGTATCAAAATTGCCATGTGGAAAAATTTTGGTTTCAGAGAGTGGAATATCTGCACCGGAGAAGGTGCGGGAGCTGAGAGGCATTGGATATAAGGGGTTTCTGATAGGCGAAACTTTTATGAAGACCAAGAACCCCGGAAATGAGTTAAAGAAATTTATTAAATCGGTTGTATCATGATAGTCAAAGTTTGCGGGATGAAGGATCCTGACAATATCCGGGAGGTCGAGGCTCTCGGCATTGATTGGATGGGATTCATTTTCTATCCCGAGTCTCCTCGTTATGTCGGTGACACGGTACCGTCCTATCTTCCCACGAAGTGCAGACGGGTCGGTGTTTTCGTCAACCCCAGCCTGAAGGAAGTCGGAGATAAAGTGGAGTCTTTCGGTTTGGACGTGGTACAGCTTCATGGAAATGAGACACCGGAATTCTGCAGAAATCTGTCGAACATTATCCCTAATGTTCTTCTTGTGAAGGCTTTCGGCGTCGAGAGTTCCGATGATTTCAGAAGGACACGCACATATGGCCGCGTGTCGGCATATTTTCTTTTTGACACCAAGTCTCCCTCTTTGGGCGGCAGCGGAAGGCAGTACGATTGGTCCGTGCTGGAAAAATACAGGGGAAAGACTCCATTCATCCTGAGCGGCGGGATAGGTCCGGACAGCGTGGAAACGTTGAGCCGGTTCTATAATCCTATGTGGAGAGGCATAGACCTCAATTCTCAGTTTGAAATAGAACCCGGAATTAAGGATGTTCCGCTGCTGAAGAAGTTTCTGGAAGAAAAGAAGGCAAGAGATGCAGAGAGTCAGTAATCTTTTCTCCGGAAAGAAAGACCATATCCTGTCCATATATTTTTGTGCCGGTGCTCCCGATCCGGACAACACTGCCGAGGTGATAAAAGCTCTTCAGGACGGAGGGGTGGATATGGTTGAAGTGGGCATCCCTTTCAGCGATCCCATGGCCGACGGTCCTGTCATACAGAACGCGTCATCTCAGGCATTGCGCGGCGGTATGAGTCTGAGACGTCTTTTCTCCCAGTTGAAGGACATCAGGAAAGATGTGAATATACCGCTTATACTCATGGGCTACCTCAATCCGATTATTCATTACGGCTTCGAGCATTTCTGCGAAAGCTGTGCGGAGTGCGGAATAGACGGAATGATAATCCCGGATCTCCCTTTCAAGGATTATATGGAAGAGTTCAAGCCCGTTGCGGACAAATACGGGTTGAAAATAATCATGCTGATTACGCCTGAAACAAGCGACGAGAGAATCCGCTTCATAGACGAGCATACCGACGGATTCATCTACATGGTTTCATCGGCGTCCACCACCGGTGCGCAGAAGTCTTTTGACGACGTGAAACTGGAATATTTCAACAGGGTGAACGCCATGAATCTGCGCAATCCCCGGATGATCGGGTTCGGCATCAGCAACAAGCAGACGCTTGACGCTGCATTCGCCAATGCTTCCGGAGCGATAATCGGCTCGAAATTCGTCTCCCTCCTGGAAAAGGCCGCTTCTCCTGAGGTTGCTGTCAAGGAACTTATGGAGGCGTTGAAGCATTGACGTTTTTATGGACAGGCCGACAGGTCGAAGATGTATCCGTTCAGTGAGTAGGACAGGATCTTACCGTTTTCCCATACGAACGGATTCAGTTCCTTTCTGAACGGAGATGCGGCTACGCAGAAACTGCCGTTGCTGTAGCATGCGGCTGATGTTGTCATCAGTTTTGCCCTGTCACTGAGCGTGCAGCTTATCCCGTCAATACGGATTTCCATTATTTCGGAGTTTCTGCCGGTACATACGGCGGCTGCCTTTCCGCCGTACATCCAGTAGTCCTTCTGTCCTTTGCCTCCCGTAGGCAGCAGTTTTCCGTCGGAGTCCCACAGCAGTCGTTCACCATGTATCCCGTCAGCGGCCTCCTGCATGGTCTTTATGAATACTTTCCTTCCGGAAAGGCACAAACTGCCGTAAAGGATTCTGCTGGGAACGGCATCATCCTGAACCAGAGGAATTGAGGATTTGCCATGGATGTAGATGCCGGAATTTCCGGACCGGGCATCCGCGGCCAGAATATGCATGCCGCCTCCGAACAACCGTATGTCATGTATGGCGCTGATTCCCTTGGGGATGGGTACTTCTTCCGGAATTCCGTCTTTCACCAGATACCATCCGTGACTTTCCGCCGAGAAGAAGCTGAAATATATTACGCCTCCGTCTTCGTGAAGCGTTCCGCTTTCATCGTTGAAGTTATGGGCGGAACCGGCTACCTTGCCCGAGATGTCGGCGAATATCTTTTCTCCGTTTCGTCTGTACGAGAAGCCGAATCCTGAAACTGCCTCTCCAAGAGTGTGAACGTTTTCCCCGTCATCGATGATTCCGGTTATGTTTTCACGCCCGGCGTATCGGAAAAGCTCTTTTCCGTCCCTGAGGACGGATGTCATGCCGCCTGTCAGCGAGTAAGAGTAAAGCCTGCCCTTTATCAGTCTGTTCCTGTCGGTGGAAAGATCGATGGCACCGCCTTTTCCCGCCGGAAGTTCCAATATTCGTTTCTGCTTGGCGAAAACGACGATTTTGGCCGCGACGTCCCCGTATGCGGAGTCCTTGCGCCAGTCATAGGACAGCGGAAATTCCACACCTGCGGCATAGAGGACGCTTCCTTCCGGACGGGATGGCATTTCCCGTTCCTGTGTTTCCCGGGTTGCTCTGGGAGTCACGCCCTGTATTGTATCTCCCGGTGAACATGCTGTAAGCTGAACAAGCAGCAGCACTGCTGCTGCGGTCAATCTGTCCATGGTTTTTTCCGCAAATGAAATTGAAAAAGCGGGAAAGAAGAAGAACCTCACCATCTCCACGGCCGTTCCGCCACTTTCGCGGAATATCATACCGCAGAAATGTTAACCTCGGATTTCTTTACCGTGGGATTTTTTTACTGCAGATTGAATCTCAATCCAAGTTCAAAGTTGAACATGAGCGGCTGCTGAGTTCTCAGGCTTGTCGGCTGTTTGCAGTCGAAGTAGTAACGGATGCTCGGGTCGATGTAGAATCCCAGGTGGTCGGTCAGCATGAAGTTGACGCCGAATCCTGCCAATGCGGATACCTGTACCCCGTTTACGGACGGAGTATAGTAGATCGAGGAACTGCCGTACGGTACCTTGTACCTGTTGTGTACGGCCTTTTCTGTCTCACCTCCGGCGAACGCATAGAGCTGTGTGCTTCCGGACTTTACGATGTCATAGCTGAAACTGAGCGGAATTCCAAGATAATGCATGGTGTGTCTTATGTCGCCGTTTGCGGTCCTTATGACAGCTCCGTCCTCGGCTTCGGTGTATATGCCCGTGAAAGTGCGTTCCAGGAATGAATAGCTCAGCCCGGTGTTTACGGACCATCTTCTGGCGATGGGAATTCTGATTGAGAGGCCTGCCGACAGCGGAATGGAATAGGAAGATTCCTTGCTGCTTTGGGTTACTCCGGTCTTGGCGTGGCCGCTTCCCGGACGGCCCAGGTGGCGTGTGGCTATCCCTTCGGCGTTTCCGTTTGTCATGACGGAGCCTCCGGCGGCCAGGGAAATCTTTTCCCTCTTCCGCTTTTTCCTGTTCGGTGTCTCTTCCGTTTCGGTGAAGAAGATATCGTCCCCCATGATTTCTCCCCGGTCTCCGTAGTCCCCGGCGGACGGGAAATTTTTGCGGGCGGAAGACAGGGCCGGCCTTGAAAGACCTGTCATGTCACAGACTGCGGCTGCTTTGAGCTTTTCCGTACTGATACGCGGCAGGGCATGGTAAATTTCAGAAACCGGAGCATGGCCGGCCGCAGCATCTTGAATGATATTTTTGTTCTGAACAGATGTAGTGGCTACAGCCGGATTGTGCGCTCCGTTGTCTGTAAGGTTAGAACTGCCTTGGTCAGTAGTTTTGTACCGGTTGAAATTCACCGTGAAAAAAACGGCCGCGAGGGCTGCGGCTGCCGAAAGAACGGCGGCCCATCTCCGCAGCAGTCTTTTTCTTGAAGCTTTTTCTGCGGCAAGCCTTGAGGATATGGAAAGCCATACACGGGAAGGGGCTTCTTCCTCTCCGTTTTCCATGGCCGACCTTATCATGAGGTCAAGCTCCTCATCGCTTGTCCGCGCTGTGCTTTTCATTTTCTATCTTGTCTTTCATCATGGCCCTCGCTCTCAAAAGCTGCGAACGGGACGTTACCTCGCTTATGCCCAAGGCCCGGGATATTTCCTTGTGGGAATAGCCTTCAACCACATACATGTTGAAGACGGTTCTGTAGCCGGGGGGCAAGGATCTGATCATGCTCATAAGTTCCGCATATCCTATCTTTTGGAGCTGCGTGACCCCGCTGCCTGCCACTTCCCGAATTCCGTCAAGTTCCTCGCTGTTTTTAAGCAGGTCCTTTTTCCTGAGCGACATAAGGGCGGTATTGACAAAGATCTTGCGGGCCCAGCCCTCGAAGGAGCCTTCCCCGCTGTAGGAACCGATTTTTGAAAACAGCGTCACGAAGCCTTCCTGCAACGTATCTTCTGCGTCTTCTCTGTTCCCCATGTATCTGAGGCACAGAGAGAACATCTTTGGAGATAGAAGGTCGTACACTGCCTTCTGGGCTTTGGCATCACCCAGACGGCAGCCGTTCAGGAATGTCTCGCAGCTCAGTCCATCTGTCTTTCCCTGCTGTATAAGATGCAGATTGCTGCCGGAACGTTGCTTCTTGTCCATAAGATGTTTCAAAAATAGGAAAAGCCTTTGATTTTACCTACCGTCCTCATTTTTTTGTATTATTTTTGTATGATACGCTTCGGCTCTTTTAAGAAGCTGAATCATGAAAACGAAGAAAGTCATAATATCCGTCATATTCCTGTCCTTTGCGGCTGCTTTTTCCTTCGCACAAAACCGGGCGGAGGACGGTTACATCGATGCCGTGCAGCTGTACTCCGAAGGCCGTTATGACAAGTCGCTGGAACTTCTGTCCAAGGTCCTTTCGGCTGATCCGTCCAATGACGCGGCCCTGTATTACCGCGGGCTTTGCGAGATGTCTCTCGGCAGGAAGGCCGAGGCGTTGGAAACTTTAGGCAAGGCGGTGAAGGCGGATACATCCAACTATTGGTACAGGGACAGGCTTGCCAGGGCTTACATGGTAAACGGTGATGCTGACATGGCGATTTCCGAATATGAGAAACTCGCGGAGCGGTTCCCAAAGAAGATGGATTCCTTCTACTCGCTCACCAATCTCTACCTTGCCAAGGGAGAGTATGACAAGGCGGTGGATGCGATAGACGACATAGAGGCATACTACGGAAAGAGCGATGCGACGGTCCTGACCAAGTACCGTATTCTGCTCCAGCAGCAGAAGCAGGAAGAGGCTTTGAACACTCTTAAAGAATACAGTGAGGAATACGCTTCTCCCCAGATTCTCTCCATGCTCGGAGACCACGAGATGGGCATGTACAACGATTCTCTGGCCGGTGCCTATTACGATGAGGCTCTGGCACTTGACAGCGGCTACGCTCCGGCGCTCCTCGGCAAGGCGGAGATGTTCAGGATGACAAGACGTTTTCCGGAGTATTTCAGCGCCATGGACAGCATAGTGTCTTCCGGAGGAATCCCGGCTGCGGTGAAGGCGGACTACATGGGGCAGCTTCTGCAGCACCTTGACCCTCAGTTTCTCAGCTCATACCGTCCTCAGATGGATTCGACCTACAGTATTATGCTCGGCCGCCATCCTGCCGACACCTCCGTCCTGAAGGCTTGCGGGATATATTATTTCAACACCGGTCGGGAGACGGAAGCGAAGGAAATGTTCAGGCGCAATGCCGAAGCCAATCCGTCCAGCCTCGATGCGGTCTCTCTCTACGTGCAAGTCCTGTCCTCTTCCAAGGATTATGAAAAGCTTGTGGAAGTAAGCGAAAAAGCGTCCGAAAGATTTCCGCAGGAGAAAGGATTCGACGATATGGTCATTTTCGGCGAATACGGCCTGAAGAATTACAGGAAGGTCATAGAAAAATGCGAGGCCATGATGGCGAAGGCACCGGCGGACAGCGCAACGTGTCTTGCGGCCTATTCCACGATAGGAGACATGCATCATCTTCTGAATGATTCCGCCAAGGCGTACAAGGCCTATGAGAAAGCCTTGAAGATCAATCCCGATTACGCGCCTGTGCTGAACAATTACGCATATTACCTTTCCATGGAAGGAAAGTCTCTGAACAAGGCCTACCGGATGAGCAGGAAGACGATAGAGCAGGAACCTGACAATGCCACCTATCTGGATACCTTCGGGTGGATTCTCCATCTTCAGGGCAAAGACGTGGAGGCGAAGCCTTTCTTCAAACATGCCATGCTCTACGGCGGAAAGGACAGCGCGACCATGCTGGCCCATTACGCAGTTGTGCTGGATGCTTTGGGAGAGACCGATCTTGCCAAGGTTTACAAAGCGCAGGCAAAAGCCAAGGCTGCGGAGGAAGAATCCGAATTATGAGGAAAGCGGAGGGTGCTATAAGGTTTCTGGCCGTCATGCTGTTTTCAGTGCTGGCTTTCTCTGCCGTCACCTATGCGCAGGATACGAAAAGTCAGGAGACAAAGAAGGCCCGTCTGGAAAAGGAGATAGCCATAATCAACAGGCAGCTGAAAGAGAATGCCGCCAAAAGCAATACCGCGCTGAGCGATCTCACCCTTGTGCGCAAGAAAATCTCCAACCGCAGGTCTCTCATAGAGGAGAGCGACCGGGAAATACGGACACTTTCCCTCGGCATTGACGCCAAGCAGAAAGAAATATCGGCGATGCAGGCAAGATTGGACACCATGTCATACTATTATGCCCGGCTTGTCAGGAATGCCTACAAGAACAGGGATGCCAAAGTGTGGTATATGTTCATTTTTGCCAGCGATGACATAGGACAGGCTTTCAGACGTGCAGGCTACCTGAAAAGCCTGTCTTACAGGATGAACGTGCAGGCTGAGAGGATAATGGAGGCCAAGAGTTCTCTCGAAGAAGAAAAAGCCGCTCTGGAATCTCTTAAATCCAAGGCCCAGGCGGTTCGTGCCAGAAGGCAGATGGAGGTGAATTCCTTGCAGTCCGAGGAGAAGCAGGCCAATTCGCTTGTGGGCCGGCTCAGGCAGGACAAACGGAAGTATGAAAGAGAACTGGCGGCCAAGAAAAAACAGGTTGAAGCACTTAACCGCGAGATAGAGAGAATTATACGTGAGGCGACCAGGAGTTCCTCTTCCGGAAAGGACACCGCTGCGAAGACAAAGATAGATTATACTCTTGATGCCGAGTTTGCCGGAAACAAGGGCAAGCTTCCGTGGCCGGCCGAGGGTCCCGTGGTGGAGAAATTCGGAAGACATGCTCATCCCGTCTATTCAAATGTACAGATGCCGTTCAACAACGGGATAAGCATCGCCCTGTCGGCGGGCGAGCAGGTCAGGGCCGTGTTTGACGGCACCGTGAAACAGATTGTAATCATGCCCGGATACAACAAATGCGTCCTTGTCCAGCACGGAAACTATTTCTCCTTCTATTGCAAGCTTGGAGATGTTTCGGTGAAACAGGGCGACAAGGTCAAGACGGGACAGATCATAGGAACGGTGGACAGTTCAGGAGAAGATACTCAGCTTCACTTCCAGATATGGAAAGGCACGTCGCCCCAGAATCCGGAACTGTGGTTGAGGTAAATGGAAAAAACAATCTCGTTATGGAAAAAACATGGAGATGGTTCGGCAGGAAGGACAAGATAACTCTTCCTATGCTCAGACAGATAGGGGTTGAAGGAATAGTTACGGCCCTGCATGATGTCCCGAACGGTGAGGTGTGGACAGAAGAGGCCATAATGGACCTTAAGAAGTATATAGAATCATACGGGCTCCGCTGGTCGGTAGTCGAAAGTCTGCCTGTGAGCGAGCCGATAAAATATGCCGGAGCGGAAAGGGACCGGCTGATAGACAACTATGTCGCCAGTCTTGAAAACCTCGGCAAATGCGGCATCAAGACGGTATGCTACAATTTCATGCCTGTCCTCGACTGGGCCAGGACCGACCTTAAGCACCCTTGGCCTGACGGAAGCACCTCCCTGTATTTCGACTATGCGGAATTCGCCTATTTCGACATCAGGATTCTCAGGAGGGATGGCGCCGCGAAGGATTATCCGCAGAGCATTCTTGACAAGGTCGAAGCGCTTGACAAGACCATGACCGATGCCGGCAGACATGAGCTTGTCGAGAATATCATAGTAAGGACGCAGGGTTTTGTCAACGGCAACATAAACGAAGGTGACCGTGAACCCGTCAGCAAGTTCAAGTCCCTGCTTGCTCTTTACGAGGGCGTGGACAAAGATGCGCTCAGGTCCAACATGAAGTATTTTCTGGAGGCGGTCATGCCTGTATGCAGGAAGTGGGACATAAACATGTGTGTCCATCCTGACGACCCTCCCATGGAAATACTTGGTCTGCCGAGGATCGTCCGCACCGCAGAAGACATCGGGTGGTTCCTTTCGGCCGTGGACGACCCGCACAACGGACTTACATTCTGTGCAGGCTCTTTGAGCGCCGGAGCGCAGAACGATGTGGTTTCCATGGCAAGAAAATTTGCGGACAGGACCCATTTCATACATCTGCGCTCATGTAAGCTGCTCGGTGACGGCAATTTCATAGAGGCGCCGCATACGGGGGGCAGAGCGCATCTTGTAGAGCTGAGCCGTATCTTTATGGAAGAGGAACGCCGCAGAAATGCCAACGGCGGCATCGGACTGCCCATGAGGGTTGACCACGGCAAGGACATCCTGGACGACAAAAAGAACGGCTACAATCCGGGATACGGGTTCTACGGCAGAATGCTTGCCTTAGGCCAGGTCAGCGGAATGATGGCCGCCGTCGAGGACGAGATGGAACGGAGCGCCCGCTGATCAAGCGGACGTGGACTTGGTTCTTAAAGCTGACCTTTGCAAGGGAGACGGCCGTCTCATCATCATCGCCGTATGCTTTGAATATGAAGTCCACTTCACGGCAGTCGCTGCAAAAGCAGCGGCGGGCATGAGGCAGCAGATGATGGTTTTCATAAAGAAAAAGTGGTTATTGATATATTAGTCAAATTGTGTATTCATTGATTTCAGTTTCGAATACGACATTGCTGTCCTTTATTTTATAGTCTTCCGACGTTATTATCTCAAAGTATCTTCCTTCCCCGCAGGCATAAGAGAGTTTGTGGTGCGTAACGTTCCCCGTCTACCCCGTCCTCGGTTGGTGCGACATAAACAAAAAATCCGGTGCTTCACCGGACTTTTTGTATGACAAATTTTTCAGCGTGCCGCCTTCTGCTTTTGCAGGAGGCCTTTTCAGACGGGCCTCTTGCCGGCGGAGCGCTTAGGGATCAGTCGAGGAAGTATATCCAATCGTGGGTGTCCTCGTCGGTGCCGTTCTGGATGCCGCGGATGCGGTCGTAGAGCTTGCGGCTGACCTTCCCGCATTCCTCGCCCGAAGGGATGCCGTATGTTCTCGACACCGTCTTGTCCTCCAGGGTTTTCTTGTCATCTATGGACTTGATGGGGGTGATGACCACGGCTGTGCCGCAGGCGTTGACCTCATCGAACTCGGCCAGTTCCTCGACAGGGACGGCCCTCTTTTCGACCTTCAGTCCGAAATCCTCGGCAACGGCCTGCAGAGATTTGTTGGTGATGGAGGGAAGTACGGAGTCCGAAAGCGGAGTCACATAGGTGTTGCCCTTTATGGCTAAGAAGTTGGATGAACCGAACTCGTCAATCTTGGTCTTTGTGGCGGGATCCAGGAAAAGGAGTTCACCATACCCTTCCTTGTGGGCAAGGTTGTAAGGGTGCAGTGAGGTGGCGTAGTTGGCCGCGATTTTAAAAGCGCCGGTTCCGTTCGGGGCCGCACGGTCGTAGTTTCTGCTGATTACGGCCGTTGCGGGGGTGAGGATCTTTGCTCCCGAGTATGTGCCTACAGGAGAACACATGACTGCAAAGAGGACATCTTTTGATGAGGAAACGCCAAGCTGAGGGTTGATTCCTATCAGTACGGGGCGGACGTAGATGGACGCCCCATAACCGTAGGGCGGAAGAAATTCGATGTTCTCCCGTACGCACATCATGCACGCTTCGATGAACATCTCCTCGGAAGGAACGGCCATGTCCAGATGGGAACCGCTTCTGCGCAGTCTGGCAGCGTTTTCATCTGGACGGAAGAGGCGCACTTTGCCGTCTTCGCCGCGGAAAGCCTTGAGCCCCTCGAAACACTCGCTGGCGTAGTGAAGGGCTCCGGCGAAACAGTTGAGATGAATGTCGAAATCATTTGTGAATTTGAGCGGAGACCACTCTCCGTCTTTGTAGTAACTTACTACGATTCCATTAGTTTTTCTGGCCTTGAATGAAAGATTTGACCAGTCAAGTTCTGCCATGGTAATTGATTTTTAGTATATTCTTTTTCTAAATATGGGCGGCTACCCAGTCTCCGACCTCTGTGGTGGAATACTTTTTCTCGCCTTCCTGTGCCAGGTCCTCCGTGACTATGCCGGCGTCGATGGATGCGGCGGCGGCTTTTCTGATGGCCTTGCCTTCTTCCATGAGCCCGAAAGCATATTCAAACATCATCGCGGCTGAAAGAATGGCGGCCAGAGGGTTTGCGATGTTCTTGCCGGCGGCCTGAGGATATGAACCGTGTATGGGCTCGAACAGAGACGTGTGTTCACCTACGGATGCCGATGCCAGAAGTCCCATGGACCCCGATATGCAGCTGGCCTCATCGGTGAGAATGTCCCCGAAAGTGTTTTCGGTCACGAGCACGTCGAAGAACTTCGGACAGCGGATAAGCTGCATGGAGGCATTGTCCACAAACATGTAGTCGGTGTGCACTTCCGGGTAGGAAGGTTCCATTTCCTGGGCTACCTGTCTCCACAGGCGCGATGATTCCAGCACGTTGGCCTTGTCGACCACCGTCAGGTGTTTGCGGCGTCGCATCGCGTACTCGAAAGAGAGCTTGAGTATCCTTTCCACTTCGTAGCGGTGGTATATGTTGGTGTCGTAGGCCGTGTCACCGTTGTCCCTGCGTCCTTTCTCTCCGAAGTACATGCCGCCTGTGAGCTCCCTTACGCAGAGAAAGTCGGCTCCGTCGACCAGTTCTTCCTTGAGCGGAGACTTGTGAATCAGGGACTTGAATGTCTCTACGGGGCGGAGGTTGGCGTAAAGCCCGAGCTTCTTCCTTATTGCGAGGAGACCCTGTTCAGGGCGTACCTTGGCGGTGGGATTGTTGTCGTATTTGGGATCGCCTACGGCGCCGAACAGCACCGCATCGGAATTCATGCAGATATTGTGGGTTTCCTCCGGATACGGATCCCCGAACTTGTCGATAGCGCAGGCCCCGACGTAGCCGAAAGTATATTCAGCCTTATGTCCGAACTTCTTGCATACTGCATCGACAGCTTTGACAGCTTGTTCGACTACTTCCGGACCTATGCCGTCTCCCGGAAGTTTCGCGATTTTGAATGTCATGATTCTATATTTTTATATCTGAATTTTCAATAATGTTCAACATTTTTGCGGTGGCTTTGATCGCAGCTTCGGTCTGGTCGGAATCTATCCCTCTGGTCTTGAACTCGCGTCCTTTCCACTCCCATGTAATCGTCGTCTCCACAAGAGCGTCCGTGCGGCCTCCGGGAGGAATGCTCACCTGATAGTCGGAAAGAACCGGATGCTGCTTGCCCAGAACCGCATATATCTTCCACAAAGCTTTCATGAAAGCGTCGTACTGTCCGTCCCCTGCGGAACTTTCCTCGAATTCAATTCCGTGAATGCTGATTTTCAGGTTGGCGATGGGCCGGAGGCTGCGGCTGAGCTGAAGGCAGTAGTTGATGATGCGGATGTTGTCCTGTTCGTCATGGTGTCCGCCTTTCAGAACATCGGCAACTATGAAAGGCAGATCCTCCGTCGTCATGGTCTCTTTCTTGTCACCGAGCTCTACGACCCTGCGGGTCACGAGCTTCATCTGTTCGGGACTCAGGCTTATGCCGAGGCTTTCCAGATTCTTGACTATGTTGGCCTTGCCGCTGGTCTTGCCCAGGGCGTATTTGCGGACTCGTCCGAATCTTTCGGGAAGCAGGCTGTTCTGGTACAGGCCGTCTTTCTTGTCGCCGTCTGCATGTACTCCGCTTGTCTGCGTGAACACGGATTCTCCGATGAGCGGTTTGTTCGCCGGAATCCTTATGCCGGAAATCGACTCCACATATTTGCATACATGGGTCAGCTTGCTTTCGTTGAGTGAATTGCTGCAATGCAGCTGGTCATTGAGGATTCCTATCACGCTGGAAACGGGCACGTTGCCCGCTCTTTCACCGAGGCCGTTCACCGTGGCGTGAAGTCCATGGACTCCGGCTTTCACGGCGGAGAAGACATTCCCTGCCGCCAGGTCATAGTCGTTGTGGGCATGGAAATCGAAATGGACTCCGGGATACTTTGCAACCATTTCCGCGATCAGCTCGCCGGTATTCTCGGGATTGAGTATGCCTAAGGTGTCGGGGAGCATGAACCTGCGGATTCCGCATGCGGTGAGATTGTCCATCAGGAAAAAAACGTAATCCTTGGAATGCAGCATGCCGTTCGACCAGTCTTCAAGGTATATGTTGCATGACAGACCTCTGTTCCCGGCCTTATTCACGCAGTCCAGGATGTCGTCCAGATGCTCCTGTGGAGTTTTGTGGAGCTGACCTTCAAGGTGTTTGAGCGAGCCTTTTGAAAGCAGGTTGATGACCCGCCCTCCGCAAGAGGCAATCCAGTCCACGGAAACGCCGGCGTCAATGAAACCGAGCACTTCTATCTGTTCCAGATGCCCGCTTCCCGCAGCCCAGTTGCAGATCTTGGTGACAGCGTCTTTCTCACCGTCGGACACCCTGGCCGACGCGACCTCGATCCTGTCGACATGCAGCTCGTCAAGCAGGAGTTTTGAAATCGCCAGCTTCTCGTCCGCGTTGAAGGAAACTCCCGCAGTCTGTTCTCCGTCCCGGAGGGTCGTGTCAAGAATCTCCATCATAGAGCTCTGCTCTTTTCGTAGGCCTCTATTTTGTCTTTGGTGCTCAGCAGGTAGTCTATGTCGTCAAGGGCGTTCATCAGGCAGTATTTCTTGAAGGAGTTTATCTCGAAATGCTCCGATGACCCTGTGGCGAGATTGGTTACGGTCTGGGCAGGGACATCGATGCGTACCTTTGTCCCGTGGTCCTTGTCTATGGATTTGAAAAGTTCCGCCAGAAACTCCGGAGACACCGTTACCGGAAGAACGAAGTTATTGAGTTCGTTGTTCTTGTGTATGTCGGCGAAGAAGCTGGAAATGACGGCTCTGAAGCCGGCTCCCGCAATGGCCCATGCCGCATGTTCACGACTTGAGCCGCTGCCGAAATTCTTCCCTGCGACGAGAATGCATCCGCTGTAGGAAGGATCGTTCATGACGAAGCCCGGTTTGGGAGTTCCGTCCTGATTGTATCTCCAGTCTCTGAAAAGATTTGCACCGAAGAAGCTCTCATCCCTTGTGGTAGCCTTCAGGAAACGTGCGGGGATAATCTGGTCCGTGTCCACGTTTTCCAAAGGAAGAGGAATGCAGCTGCTTTCTATTATATCGAATTTTTGTTTCATGGCCTACTGCATTAATGTTCTTGGATCGGTTATGACTCCGGTAACGGCTGCGGCTGCGGCTGTGAGAGGGGAGGCAAGGATGGTTCTTGAACCGGGGCCTTGACGTCCTTCGAAGTTGCGGTTGCTCGTGGAAACGGAATACTTTCCTGCGGGGATTTTGTCATCGTTCATCGCAAGGCAGGCCGAGCAGCCGGGCTGCCGGATTTCAAACCCGGCCTCTTCCAGAATCTTGTCAAGCCCTTCGTCTGCAATCTGTTTGCGGACCATCCATGATCCGGGGACAAGCCATGCTGTCACCCCTTCAGCCTTCTTGCGGCCTGCGGCGATGGATGCGAACGCCCTGAAATCTTCGATGCGCCCGTTGGTGCAGGCTCCGAGAAAGACATAGTCTATTTTCTTGCCGAGGAGCTTTTCTCCGGCGTTGAATCCCATGTAGTCAAGAGCCTTCCTGCCGGCGTCCATGGGGATGGAACCGGTTATGCCCATGCCCATGCCGGGGTTGGTGCCGTAAGTGACCATGGGTTCGATGTCCTCTCCGTTGTAGACGATTTCCCTGTCAAAGACGGCATCGTCACCGCTGTGGAGGGTCTTCCAATACTTCACGGCCTTGTCCCAGTCCTCTCCTTTCGGAGCGTACTCACGTCCTTTCACGTATTCGAAGGTCTTTTCATCGGGGGCTACGAAACCGCCTCTCGCACCCATCTCGATGGACAGGTTGCACAGAGTCATGCGGCCTTCCATCGACAGGTCTCTTACTACCTGTCCACCGTATTCCACGAAATAGCCCGTGGCTCCCGAGGTCGTGATCTGCTTCATTATGTAGAGAGCCACGTCCTTGGCCGTCACTCCCTTTCCGAGCTTTCCCTCTATCCTGATTCTCATGGATTTGGGCTTCTGCTGGAGAATGCACTGCGATGCCATCACCATCTCCACCTCGCTCGTGCCTATGCCGAAAGCCACGGCTCCCATCGCTCCGTGGGTGGATGTGTGGGAGTCTCCGCATACGATGGTCATCCCCGGAAGGGACAGCCCCCGTTCCGGACCGACGACATGTATGATGCCGTTGCGTGGGTCCATCATGCCGAAACATGTCAGGCCGAAATCCTTGACGTTTTTCATCAGCTCATCCACCTGTTTCTTGGAGACAGGGTCCTTTATGGGCTTGTCCTGGTCGTGGGTCGGGGTGTTGTGGTCCGGCATGCAGAATATCTTCTCCGGACGGAAACACCCTATTCCTCTCTCCCTCAGTCCTTCAAAGGCCTGCGGGCTTGTCACCTCATGGCAATACAGCCTGTCTATGTAGAGCTGGGTAGGCCCGTCCTTGATCTTGTCAACGACATGGGCGTCCCAGATTTTATCGAAAAGAGTGTTCATTGTATTAACGTTTGAACTTGTTTATGCAGTCAATGTACGCCTCGACCGCAGCCGTGATGATGTCGGTGTTCGCACCGAATCCGTAGTATACATGGCCGTCGCTTTCCACCTGCATGTGGACCTTGCCCACGTCGTCCGAACCTTTTGTGATGTTCTGGATGGTGAACTCCTTTATGGTCATGTTTCTCTTTATAATCTGCTTCAGAGCTTTGATGGCGGCGTCCACGGGGCCGTTTCCGCTTGCAGCGGCCTCGAATTTTTCTCCCGCTATGTCAAGCCCTATGCTGGCTACCGGACGCACTCCGAGACCGCTGGTGACCTGCAGGTACTCAAGTTTCACGTGATGGTTTTCGTTCCTTTCAACCCCGGCCAGCATGAGCAGATCATCGTCGTTGATCTCTTTCTTCTTGTCGGCAAGTTTCAGGAAGTCCTGATAGAGCTTGTCCAGTTTCTCATCGGACAGTTTGATTCCGAGTACCTCGAGACGGTATTTCAAGGCCGCATGTCCGCTTCTTGCAGTGAGGGCTATGTTATTGGCATCGAGTCCTATGTCACGCGGGTCGATAATCTCGTAGGTGGAAGCGTTCTTGAGCACGCCGTCCTGATGTATGCCTGAAGAATGTGCGAAGGCGTTTCTTCCGACGATCGCCTTGTTCGGCTGAACGGGCATGTTCATAAGGCTGGACACCATTCTGCTCAGAGGATATATCTTCCTTGTGTTCAGTCCGGTATGAAGATCGATGTCATGATGGCATTTCAGAATCATGGCAACTTCCTCAAGCGCGGTGTTTCCGGCCCTCTCTCCGACTCCGTTTATGGTGACTTCGCACTGGCGGGCTCCGTTGACGAGACCGGCCATGGTGTTTGCGGTGGCCATCCCAAGGTCATTGTGACAGTGGGTGGAGAGGATCGCATTGTCGATTCCGTCCACATGCTCCATCAGGTATTTGATCTTAGCCCCGTATTCGGAGGGAAGGCAGTAGCCGGTCGTGTCGGGAATGTTCACTACGGTGGCGCCGGCTTTTATGACGGCTTCAACCACCTGTGCAAGATACTCGTTGTCGGTTCTTCCGGCGTCTTCCGCATAGAACTCCACGTCCTCGACATATTTCTTGGCATATTTCACGGCTTTTACGGCACGCTCTATAATCTCCTCCCTTGTCGAGTTGAATTTGTATCTGATGTGTGAGTCCGAAGTTCCTATTCCGGTGTGGATTCTTTTGTTCTTGGCGTATTTGAGAGCCTCCACGGCCACATCGATATCCTTCTCCACCGCCCTTGTCAGGGCGCAGATTACGGGCCATGTCACGGCCTTGGATATCTCCACTACGGAGTTGAAATCACCGGGACTTGAAATAGGGAATCCGGCTTCTATGACATCGACGCCAAGCTCCTCGAGAGCTTTGGCAACCTGAATTTTCTCTACCGTATTGAGCTGGCATCCGGGTACCTGCTCGCCGTCGCGGAGCGTGGTGTCGAATACGTAAATTTTATTTTTGTCCGTCATCTTTTACTTGCCTTCGTTTTCGGGACGCAGTTTGCGGACGGTCTCTGCGGTTCTCCACATTTCGCTGTCGTGCAGAGCTTTGAGTTCTTTCTCAAGACCCTTGCGGTAGTCGGGCTTGGAGTTTGAATCTATGGAAATCTGGGCTTCCTGACCGCTCTTGACGCTGAGGTACAGCCATTCGAAGACGGGTTTAACGGCGTCATGGAAGCGGGGATACCAGTCCAAAGCGCCTCTCTGGGCGGTTGTGGAGCAGTTGGCATACATCCAGTCCATGCCTTTTTCGGCAAAGAGCGGCATGAGTGACTGCGTGAGTTCCTCCACGGTCTCGTTGAAAGCCTCGCTGGGTGAGTGTCCGTGCTCGCGGAGAACTTCATACTGAGCCTGAAGCAGACCCTGGATGGCGCCCATAAGGGACCCTCTCTCGCCTGTGAGGTCGGATGTAGCTTCGCGCTTGAAGGTAGTCTCGAAGAGGTAGCCTGAACCTATGCCTATGCCGAGGGCTATCGTGCGGTCAAAGGCCTTGCCTGTATAGTCCTGCTCGACCGCGTAGGATGAATTGACTCCTCTGCCTTCGAGGAAGAGGGATCTCAGGGACGTGCCCGATCCTTTGGGGGCAACCATTATGACGTCCACATTCTTGGGCGGAACGCAGCCGGTACGGTCGCTCCAGGTGATTGCGAATCCGTGTGAGAAATAGAGGGCTTTCCCTTCGGTAAGGTGTTTCTTGATGGTAGGCCATACGGACATCACGGCAGCGTCTGAGAGCAGGCACATGATGACGGTGCCTTTCTCACATGCCTCTTCGATGCTGAAAAGTGTCTTTCCGGGAACCCAGCCGTCGGCTACCGCCTTGTCGTAGGTCTTTCCCTGGCGCTGGCCGACGATTACGTTGAATCCGTTGTCGCGGAGGTTGAGAGACTGTCCGGGACCCTGCACACCGTATCCGAGGACGGCGAGAGTCTCGCCTTTAAGTACTTCCCTTGCTTTTTCAAGAGTAAACTCTTCGCGGGTGATGACGTTTTCATTCACTCCGCCAAAATTCATAACTGCCATAGTATAAATTATTTGTTTGTTGATTTCTTCATTCTTTCATCTATCAGGGCCCTTACGGTTTCCAGCTCTCTGGAGCTGCGTTCGTCATCTTCGTACCAGAAGGCTTTCAGCACGTCCACTTTCTTTTCTATCTGTTTGGTGATGATAGCGATTTCGTCCGCCGTGGTGCGGGTCTTGATGGTAAATTTGTGTATGCCTTTTATTTCGGAGGGAAACACCCTGAGAGACTCTATGTTTATGCTTCTTCGGGTGAAGGTGTTGGCGATGGTGCTCAACAGTCCGACCTGATTTTCCGAATAGACCGTAACTTCGTATAACTTAGTCTCCATAATCAAACCAATCATTTTCGTTCAACATAATGTCGCTGACTCCTTTGCCCGGAGGGACCATCGGGAACACCATTCCGGCTTCCTTGACCTCCACATTAAGAAGCCAGGCCTTGTCGTCGGCGAACATCTTTTCCACGGCGCCTTTCAGTTCAGCCCTTTCGCGCACTTCTCCGTATTCGATTCCGTAAGCGTCCGCAAGGGCCTTGAAATCGGGATTGATCATTCTTGTGAACGAGTAACGGCTGTTGTAGAAAAGCTGCTGCCACATCCTTACGTTGCCCAGCCAGTTGTTGTTCATGAGAACGATCTTTATGCCGACCTTTTCCTGAAGTATCGTCCCGAATTCCTCCACGGTCATCTGCAGTCCTCCGTCGCCTACGAAAAGGCAGACCTGCCTGTCCGGGAGGGCGATTTTCGCTCCTATTGCGGCCGGGATGCCGAAGCCCATCGTGCCCAGTCCGCCTGAAGTTATCATGCTGCGGCTACGGGTGAAACGGGAGTACCGTGCGCCTATCATCTGGTTCTGGCCCACGTCGGTCACAATGATTGCGGAGCCTCCGGTAACGTCAGCGACCGTGTCCACGACCTCGCCCATGTTGATGTTTCCTCCTCCGGGGTGAAGTTCGGGATTGATGACTTTGTTGTTTTCTATCGCATAGCACATCTTGGCCACAGTCCTCCACTCGCTGCGGTCTTTCTTTTCGACAAGCTCCGTCAGACGTGAAAGCACGTCCTTGGCGTCACCGACAATCCCGAGATCCGTCTTTATGAGCTTTCCGATTTCGGAGGCGTCGATGTCTATGTGTATTATCTTGGCGTTTCGGGCATATTCGGAAGTCTTGCCCGTAACCCTGTCGTCAAACCTCATTCCCACGGCCAGCAGCAGGTCGCATTTCTGGGTCATGACGTTCACGGCAACGTTGCCGTGCATTCCGGCCATTCCTATGTAGCCGGGAAAATCGGACGGAATGGCGCTGAGTCCCAGCAAAGTGGAACCGGCGGGGATGTCGGTCTTGCTGAGGAATGCCTTGAGTTCTTCTTCCGCATGGGACAGTATTATGCCCTGTCCGAACACTACGAAAGGTTTTTCCGCCTCATTTATCATCCTGGCGGCCATTTCTATGTCGTCCTGTGCGGCGATGGGGTTCGGATCGTAGCTTCTGATGAAGCTGCAAGGCTTATAGTCGAAATCAGCCAGTCCCACCTGCGCATCCTTGGTTATGTCCAGCACCACGGGTCCCGGCCTTCCGCTGCGGGCAATGTAGAATGCCCTCGCGACCGCCCATGCGACATCCTCCGCCCTGCGGATCTGATAGTTCCACTTGGTGATAGGCGTCGTAAGTCCTATTACGTCGGTTTCCTGAAAGGCGTCCGTTCCCAAAAGCGCCGCACCTACCTGTCCTGTGACGACGACCAGAGGCGTGGAGTCTATCATGGCGTCGGCTATGCCCGTGATTACGTTTGTAGCTCCGGGTCCGGAGGTGACCGTGACCACGCCGGGAACGCCTTTGGCCCTTGCATAGCCCTGGGCCGCATGTATGGCGCCCTGTTCGTGCCTTACGAGTATATGGCGGAGCTTGTCGGAGTAATCGTACAGTCTGTCGTAAAAAGGCATGATTCCGCCGCCCGGGTATCCGAACATGGTATCCACGCCTTCGGCAATGAATGCCTGGAGCATTATGTCGGCTCCTGTGATCTTTTGTTTTTCCATATTTAGTCTTTTATGATGCGGACAGCTCCTTTGTCTGCCGAGCTGACCATGGCTGCATAGGCTTTGAGGCTTTTGGACACTTCCCTATTTCTGAACGGAGGCGTGAATGCTTTTGTGCCGCGTTTTTCCTCTTCGGCGCGGCGTCGCGAAAATTCCTCTTCGGAAATGTCCGCGTCAATGCTCCTTGCTGGAATGTCTATGCTTATGATGTCTCCGTCTCTGACAAGCCCGATGTTCCCGCCCGCGGCCGCTTCAGGGGAGATGTGTCCTATGCTGAGTCCTGAAGTGCCTCCGCTGAACCTTCCGTCGGTAATCAGGGCGCATTCCTTGCCGAGATGCATGGATTTGATGTATGAAGTAGGATAAAGCATTTCCTGCATACCGGGACCGCCTTTGGGGCCTTCGTAGGCAATCACCACCACGTCGCCGCTTTTGACTTTACCTCCCAAGATGCCTTCACAGGCGGCTTCCTGTGAGTCGAACACTTTGGCTGGACCGGAGAACTTCCAGATGGATTCGTCCACGCCGGCAGTTTTTATTACGCATCCGTCCATGGCGATGTTCCCTTTCAGAACGGCCAGTCCTCCGTCTTTGGTGTAGGCGTGGGCCAGGTCCCTTATGCAGCCGTGCTCGCGGTCCTGGTCGAAGGAATCCCACCATGTTTCCTGGGAAGCCATCTTGACGCTGAACTTTCCGGCGGCGGCGCTCCTGTATATGGATTTGGCTTCTTCGCAGACATGCGGGCTGTCGATGCAGTATCTGTCTATCTCTTCCTCCAGGGTCATGCCGTCCACCCTTTTTGCGGAGGTGTCCACGAGGCCGCCCTTGGCGAGTTCATTCATGATGGCCACGACTCCGCCTGCACGGCCTACGTCCTCAACGTGGTAGACTTGGGTGTTGGGTGCGACTTTGCACAGGCACGGAACTTTTCTGGAAAGAGAGTCGATGTCATTTATGGTGAAGTCCGCTCCGGCTTCATGCGCGACTGCGAGAAGATGCAGTACGGTGTTGGTCGATCCGCCCATGGCTATGTCCAGGCACATTGCGTTGAGGAAAGCTTTGCGGGATGCTATGGAACGGGGCAGCACGCTTTCATCGCCGTCACGGTAATACTTCCATGCGTTTTCCACTATGAGATGTGCGGCTTTGCGGAAGAGATTCTCCCTGTTGACATGTGTTGCCACTATCGTACCGTTGCCGGGCAGGGCGAGACCTATCGCTTCCGTGAGGCAGTTCATGGAGTTGGCCGTGAACATTCCGGAGCAGCATCCGCAGCCCGGACAGGAGTGTGCCTCCACTTCGGCGACCTCTTCGTCGCTCAGGCTTCTGTCGGCCGATTTCACCATGGCGTCTATCAGGTCGAGCCTCGCCTTTCCCTGTCTGCCGGCTTCCATCGGACCTCCTGAAACGAACACCGTGGGGATGTTCAGCCTCATTGCAGCGATCAGCATGCCCGGAGTCACCTTGTCGCAGTTGCTTATGCACACCATGGCATCCGCCTTGTGGGCGTTGACCATATACTCCACGCTGTCCGCGATAATGTCTCTGGAAGGCAGCGAATAGAGCATGCCGTCATGCCCCATGGCAATGCCGTCGTCTACGGCGATGGTATCGAATTCAGCCGCGTAGCAGCCTTGCGCCTCTATCTCTTTCTTGACAATCTGCCCGATGTCGTGCAGATGCGTGTGGCCGGGGACGAACTGCGTGAAGGAATTCACTATCGCGATTACGGGTTTCCCCATTTCTTCCTTTTTCATTCCCGCGGCAAGCCACAATGCCCTGGCTCCTGCCATTCGTCTGCCGTCCATCGTTATGGAACTGCGCAGCTGATGTTTCATCTCCATAGTATAATATTGACAACCTTCTTTTCTCCCAAAATAAAAAAGCCTTCCTCAACTGACTGAGAAAGGCTTTTTTAAGTATCATGTATCCAATTGCTTATGCGCACTTTCTCAGTCCTTGCTCCGATAGGGATAGGACGACGACGGAAATGACGATAATGGAATTGGACATTATATTCTTCTTTTTCGGATGCAAATGTATCAAAGTGAAACCGCAAATCAAAGTAAAATCTAAACTAAACCGATAATAATCAACTAAACTTTTTATAAGATTTTCTTTTTCCCGGGTAAAATAAAATATGTAGGCAAGATTTTCCGTTTTGTTGGCGCAATGCCTCCAGCCGTGGCGGAATATTTCCGTTCCGGAATTTTATGAGCGAGCTTTGCCCCGGTAGTCAAAAGGTGCGCAAAATGCTTGTAAATGTCAATACCGCTATGTGCCTCGGAATAGAGGCCTTGCCTGTTTCCGTGGAGGTAAGCATAGAAAGGGGAATCGGAATACATCTCGTCGGGCTTGCCGACGCGGCGGTCAGGGAAAGTCTATTGAGAACCTCGACGGCGCTGCAATCTCTCGGTTTCCGCATTCCGGGACGGAAGATTGTCATCAATCTTGCTCCGGCGGACGTCCGCAAGCAGGGAAGCGGTTACGATCTGCCTATAGCGGCGGGAATACTTGCCGCTTCGGGACAGGCATCTTTGCCCGGCTGCGGCAGGTATGTCATCTCGGGAGAACTGGGGCTGGACGCGTCGGTCCGTCCCGTGACAGGCGCCCTTCCCTTTGCCGAGATGGCTTTCCGGTCAGGATACAAAGGCTGCATACTGCCGTTCGAGTCCGCGATGGAAGCCGCCGAGTTTTCAGGGCTTGACATCTATGCGGTCAGAAACCTTGAAGAGGCTCTTGAGGTGCTCCGCGAAGAAAAAGATGTCTCCTCCCTTCTTATAAGAAACAGGGCGGGGGAAAAGAAAACCTTTACGGATCTCGGTTTTTATGCGGGGCCGGAGTCCGATGCGGGCAAGGCGGACGGAGCAGTGGAGAATATGGTGGATTTTTCCGAGATAACCGGCCAGGAAAGTGCCAAAAGGGCTCTTGAAATCGCTGCCTGCGGCAACCACAATATGCTGATGATAGGTTCTCCGGGCTGCGGCAAGACTTCGCTGGCAAAGGCTCTTGCAGGAATACTTCCTCCCATGGACAGGAAAGAGGCGTCCTTGGTCAGCAAGATATATTCAGTTGCCGGCAAGCGTCTTGGAGCATACGGACTCATGCGCAGACGTCCTTTCCGGGCACCGCACTGCAGTATTTCGCCTGCCGCCATGACAGGCGGCGGCAGCGGCGGCAGCATCATGCCCGGAGAAGTGTCCCTGGCTCAGTCCGGCGTCCTTTTTCTGGATGAGTACCTTCAGATGCCCAAAGCCGTATCCGAGGCATTGAGAGCTCCGCTTGAAGACCGTTGCGTGACGGTGTCCCGTCTTGGGTCCAAGGTTACTTTTCCAGCTTCGTTCATGCTGGTGGCTGCAGCTAATCCATGCCCTTGCGGGTACTATGGCGAGGGGGACAGATGCGTCTGTACGGAGGGCGTCCGGCGTGCGTACCTGAGCCGGCTTTCAGGACCCATACTTGACAGAATAGACATCCAGGTGTGGATGCACAGCGTGCCGCCGTCTTCGATCCTGCGTCCGGCCGCCTCCGAACCGAGCTCCGCAGTCGCGGCCAGGGTGGAGAAAGCACGCCGGATTCAGCTTGAGCGTTTTGCGGAAGAGGCGATATCGGTCAATGCGGAAATGAACAATAGGCAGGTCAGGAAATACTGTCCGTTGTCGCCCGGTTGCGTAGAACTCATGAACAAGATAATGATCCGGCACAAACTTTCGGCAAGAGCCTTTTTCAGGATAATAAAAATTGCCAGGACCATCGCGGACATGGAATTCTCCGGGACAATTCAGCCTCCGCACATATCTGAGGCGGCAAGCTTCCGTTTTCTTGACGGAGTGCTGTGACCGGCGCTCCGGATGATTGCTGCCGTGCCGATGCTCCGGGGGGGGCGCTGCCGTGCCGATGCTCCGGCCCGTGTCAGTCGTCCCAGCTGAGGGTTCTGGACTGGTCGGGATTGACTTTTATTGTTACTCTCAGCGTGTCGTCCGGCAAAAGGCCTTCTATGTTTTCCGGCCATTCCATTAGGCACGGACGTCCGCTGTCCAGGTAGTCGTAGAGGCCTATGTCCAATGCTTCCGATTCTTTGTTTATGCGGTAGAAATCAAAGTGGTACATCATGCCGCCGTCGCCTGTCCGGTATTCGTTCACTATGGCGAAGGTAGGGGAGCTTACAGCGTCTTCCTTCACCCCGAGCTTTTTGCACAATGCGGCCGTGAAGGTCGTTTTGCCGGCTCCCATAGGAGCGTAGAATGCGATGATGCGCCTGTCGCCCGTCTCTCTAAGAAACTCTTCCGCCGCCGCATCGAGTCCGGCAAGGTTATTTATTGTGATTTCGTGATGCATCTGTACTGTCTATTTTCTGTATATCCCGAACAATGCCGAACCGCTGCCGCTCATGGAGGCATATACGGCACCGCTTTCGTAGAGGGATTCTTTCATTTTCTTCAGTTCCGGATGAAGGGTGAAAACCGTTTTTTCGAAGTCATTTTCCAGAACATTCTTCCATTCTTCCACAGGTGTGCGCAGTCTTTCGAGGAGACTTTTCCTCCCGTCGTCGGCACGGACACCCCGATAGGCCTCGGCCGTGGAAATGCTTATTCCCTCGGGGACGGCCACTTCCACCCTGTAGCGGCAGTCTTTCCCGACGTTGTCCTGTCCACAGTCCAGATCATCCATGTCGAACGGAGTGAGAATCTCGCCCCTTCCTTCTCCGAACATGGGCGTATCGTAGATGAAAAAAGCGCAGTCGCTGCCCAGTTTTGCGGCGTATGATGCCAGCTCCTTGCGGGAGAGTCCGAGGCCGAACAGGCTGTCCAGCATTTTGAGCGTGAATGCCGCGTCTGAGGAGCCTCCGCCGAGTCCGGCTCCAACCGGGGATTTTTTCTCCAGAAAAATCTTTACCGGACCGAGATGAAAATCATCCGAAAGAATCCTGTAGGCTTTCGCGCACAGATCGTCCAGAGGATTCCAGCCGACAGCTTTTTCTCCGGCTATGGTAATCATCAGCTTGCCGTCCGGCGATATTGCCTGGGCAATCTGCGAGCCGTGGTCGTAGCGCTCCGCGATGTATGAGGAGGTTTCGCTGAAGGAGTCTCCGCCTATGACCTCGAGGGTGTCGTGTATACGGAAATATGGAACGAAAAGGGTCTCTATGTCGTGATACCCGTCTTCCCGTTTCCTGAGGATATCGAGTCCGATGTTGATTTTTACGTTGGGCTGTCCGATCATATCGCTCTTATGTGTCTTTCAATCAGTTCTGCCGTTTCTTTCCTTTTGTCCGGGTCGGTGATGGTTTCCAGGACGGGAGCGGTGAATGAAATCATCTGGAGCACTTTCGCTTCTTCCTCAGGGATGCCGCGTGAACGCATGTAGAACTGTTCGTCGGCATTCAGGCTGCCTACAGTGGCTCCGTGGGAGCATTTCACGTCGTCGGCATAGATTTCAAGCTGAGGCTTCGTGTCCGCCTTCGCATGGTCCGATACGAGCAGATTGTGGTTCGACTGGTATGCTTCAGTTTTTTCCGCATCCGGCGCCACCGTTATGGTGCCATAGAATCCGGCATGTGACGTGCCTCCCGCTATGCCGTTGAACAGCTGGGCCGAGCGGCATTTTCCTGTACGGTGCAGAACTTTTGTGCTGATATTCACTTTTTCATTGCCGGAGCAGAGATAGACTCCGCTCAAAACGGCTTCAGAATTCTCGCCTTCAAAGTACAGATGCAGTGACACGTCCGCCGTTACGCCGGGCAGAATCACTATGCAGAGGCGGATGTTTGAGTTCCGCTCCGCTATTATGCTGCCGTACGGCAGCTTGTCCGAGTCCCGGCTCAGGATGAAGACGTCTTCAAGGCTTTCTCCGGCATGGACCGTGATGACATCTTCTCCCGAAGGGAGCGCCTCTGCCATGTAATGTCCGTAATCCTTCATCTTTCAGCAGCGGTTAAAACTTGTCAAATCCGTTCGCTTCTATGTAGTCCACGAGCGATTTGTCCCCCGTGGCCACTATTCTCCCGTCTTTCAGGACGTGGACCACGTCGGGGACGACATATTCAAGAAGCTTCTGGTAATGCGTGATGATGATGGCCGCCTTTTCGGGAGTGTGCAGGGCGTTGACTCCATCGGCCACGATTTTAAGCGCATCCACGTCAAGCCCGCTGTCTGTTTCATCCAGGAT
>CAYWPV010000006.1:0-31561 GCA_964460265.1 uncultured Muribaculaceae bacterium
TCTTGAGACCGCCCTTGGCGGCAGCATACGCTGAAACCGTCTCACGTCCGAGCTCTGACATCATGGAGCAGATGTTGATGATCTTGCCTTCGCGGCGCTCCATCATCTCGGGAAGCACGGCTGAGGAAACGATGAACGGTCCGACCAGGTCGATGTCGATGACCTGCTGGAACTCGGAGCGCTTCATCTGATGCATGGGGATACGTTTGATGATGCCGGCGTTGTTGACAAGAATGTCGATCTGACCGACTTCCTCATGGATCTTCTTGACGAGAGCCTTGACGGCATCTTCATTGGTAACGTCGCACACATATCCGTGAACGTTGCTTATGCCGGCTTCTTTGTAACTTTCCAGGCCCTTCTGGACAAGAGCTTCATTGATATCGTTGAAAACGATATTCTTGATCCCGGCTGCGGCGAATGCCTTGGCGATGTTGAAACCGATACCGTAAGACGCTCCTGTAATCCAGGCGTTCTTACCTTCGAGTGAAAACAAATTAGTCATAATGCAAACTACTGAATTAATATATTTTATATATCGTATAACTGCTTCAATCTTTCCATTTCGAGCGACGCCCAGATGAAAGGGCCCACCCCTTTGGAGTCATTCGGCCGCACGGGTTCGCTCAGATAATAGGCAAAGTCACCCATCCGGCGGCTGCTCCCTCCGAGGCCTCCTACCGAACAGCATTTCTCTATGCTCACCAGACCGTCCGCATCCACGCTTATGAATTCGCGGACCACGTCACCGTAAAGTTTCTTGGCATAGGAAAGCATTTCCTTGTCAAGATAGCCCATGCGGACAGCCTTGAGGAAAGTATAGCTGAACATTGCCGAACATGTCGACTCAAGATAGTTACCCTCACGTCCGGGCTGGTCGAGCACCTGATACCAGACTCCGATTTCAGGATCCGCCCATTTGGGGAGCTCCGCGCAGATGCCCTGAAGCAGGGAAACGAGCTTTGCCCTGCCGGCATAATTCTCAGGCAGCCAGTCAAGCACATCCAAAACCGCCATGCAATACCAGCCGAGGGCTCTCCCCCAACAATGCTGAGACTGCCCCGTCACCGGATCGCACCAGAACATGGAACGGGATTCGTCCCATGCATGGCGATACAGTCCGGTGGCAGGGTCGTAAGTATGCTCCGCAGCAACCGTGAACTCATTGACTATGTCATCGTAAGCCTTGATCCGCTCCTCTCCCTCCATATACCGCGAAGCATATTCGACATAGAAAGGCTCTGCCATGTACACGCCGTCCAACCATATCTGGTGAGGATACACGGCTTTGTGCCAAAAAGCGCCTTCGGAAGTCCTCGGCTGCCCGTCTATCTGGCTTTTTATAAGTTCGATGGCCTTGCGGTATTTCTCATCCCCGGTTTTGCCGTAGAAGAAAAAGAGCGATTTCCCCGGACATATCAGATCGGTGCTGTATGTTTCGGGAGAATATCCTTCTATGCTCCCGTCATCATGGACGATGGCGTCATACCATTTGGCGACATAATCATATACGGCAGTGTCGCCATAGGTCTCATATACATCCAGAAAGGCTCGCAGTTCCAGACCGGGCGTGTAATTCCATTTGAGGCGTCCGTCGGTATAGTCGAGATATGTGGCATCGGGACAGCGCGTCATCTGTGATTCCGTCATCCGGACGGACATGGGTTTCTCCCCGCTTCCGCAGGAGGAAAACGAGAGCGCAGCCGAAACGGTGACGAAACATATCAGGGCTATCCTTCTCATAGTCTGTTTTTCTATTGATAATCAAGACCCGCCGCAAAGCGGGCAAAACATCTGACTAACAAAAATAGCGATATTTATTGCAACCGGCAACAAAAAAGAGCGAAAATCGTGCACGGGCACGGAAACTTGGACTTTCCTGCTGCCGCCCGTATCATTCAGAATGTAAAAATAGTGCCAGTGCAGACTTTTTTTGCCTATTTTTGTCCCGGTACAATCCTATTCAATCACATGAGAAAGTTTCTGACAGGCGCTATTGTCATATTGGCAGCGGCCGCTATGACCGCACAGGCGCAATCATGGAAATCCATCCATTCCGTTCCGATACGGGAAGCTTATGAAAATTTCGTCGCACCTCCGGCGGACTATGCAAGCCACGTCATCTGGGGCTGGGAAGGGGCCATGGATCCGGTGACGATACAGCATGACCTCGACTCCATAAAATCGAAAGGCTTCCGCTCCGTAATCTTCGAGCCGGGCTACAGCGACTCCTACAGCTACCTTTCACAGGAATGGTTCGAAAACATAAGGAGAGGCGTGCTCGAAGCGAAGAAAAGAGGCCTCAAGGTGTGGATCATAGATGAGGGGAAATACCCGAGCGGATTCGCAGGCGGGCTTTTCTCCAAGGAACGTCCCGACCTCAGGATGAAGGCTGTCGTAGCCGTAGACACGATACGGGTGTCCAAAGGAGAAATCCTGAGCGGCAAGGAAGTTTCCGGCAAGGCATTGAGCGCCGTCGCAATCAGCAGGAGCGGAGCATCCGACAGGATGGTGGAGATAAAAGACGGAAAAATGGACTTCTACGCCGGTCTCGACGACTGGGACATAGTCCTCGCGGGCTGGGATTACAGGACGAGCCAGACCAGAGCGGTGAACAATCCCTCAAGAGGAAAAGATACCGGCAACTCTCTCTGCGACTATCTCGACCCCGAAGCCGTAGGACAATTCATAGAATGGACTCACGAGCAATACAAGAAATACATAGGCGACGAGTTCGGAAAGACCGTCATGGGATTCAGAGGCGATGAGCCGGGATTCCAGTACATTCCCTGGACACCGGCCATGCCGCAAGAGTTCAGGCTCAGAAAAGGATACGATCCGCTTCCCCGCCTCGCAAGCCTTCTGAGCGAGAACCCGAACGCGGAAGAAAGCCGTTTCCGCGCCGATTACCGGGACGTATGGGCCGACCTGTTCTCCCTTAATTATTTCAAGCGTCAGGCAGACTGGTGCGAAGAAAACGGACTGGCCTACATAGTCCACCTTGACAAGGACGACGACATGGCGTGGTGCACCAACATGAGCGGAGACATGTTCAGGGACCTCAAAGTCATACAGGTCCCGGGGATTGACGTAATCTGGTCACAGATATGGCCCGGCACATCCAACGACTACCCCAAATACGCGTCATCCGTTTCCCATGTATATGGAAAGCCGCGTGCATTCAGCGAAAGCTTCGCCGCCTTCACCAAGTCACCCTCAATCCCAGAAGCCAAATATGTAGTTGATTTCCAGATGGTAAGAGGCATAAATTTCTTTGAGTACATGTTCTGGATGGCCGGGAGCAAAGGAAAAAACTGGATGAGCGATCCGGGGATGAAAGATTTCAACGACTACACCAACCGCGCCACATACCTGATGGCTTTGGGAAGAAGCGGAGCAAGGGTGGCGGTCTTCTATCCCACCGCGTCGCTCTGGCTCGGAGACGAAGTTCTGGACAAGGACGTGCAGAAGATTTCCAACACTCTGTTAAGGCATCAGGTCGATTTCGACTGGCTTGACGCCGATGCTTTTTCGGAAGCCCTTGAGGTCAAGGCCGGATATCTCCGGAACTTGAGCGGGCAGAAGTATCACACTCTCATAATCCCCACCTGCGACGTCATTCCCGAAAAGGTCTGGAACAAGGTCAGGGAATTCACCGAAAGAGGCGGCAAGGTGCTTTTCTGGGGGCACAGACCTTCCCTCATGAGCGGAAAGAACTTCACCGACATGAAGCCCGTCACGGATCTCGTAAAGAACTGCTATGAAGAATACAGCCTGGAATGGACCGCAAACGTGGCCGCCGCCATGCCTGAAGCGGAATTCAAGGTCATCTCCGAAGAGGGCGGCAGACGCTTTCCTTTCCGCACATATCCCGGAGGCCCCAGAAGAGAAGCTGAAGCCACGGCAAGCGAAAACATCCGCTACACCAGAAAGACCCTGCCGGACGCGGACATCTTCTTCATATTCAACGAAGGAGAGAAGGAGTGCAGTTTCACGGCCGATTTCTGCAGCTCGGGCATCGTGAGAGAATGGGATGCACGCACGGGAAAAGTCCGTAACATAACTTCTTCAAAAAAAGCCGCCGGGAACGGCAGAACCCGCATGGAGATGACCCTCGGCAAATGGGAAAGCAGGATCATATCCATCGAAAGAGGAAACTCGGTGCGCGTAAGCGGCGAAGGCACGAACGACGGGAATGGACCGGAATGGAACAGATATCTCGGCAGCGAAGTGTCCGGCAGTGTCCGCGGAGTAACTGCACGCAACTGTGTGTTCGACGGAGGCAACTGGGGACCGATAAGGATTAAAAGCCAGCCTGCCAGAAGAGGAAACAAAAGCGACCGTCCCGGCTACACGGGTCACCGTCACGAGGATTTCCGGCATAAGGATTTCGAACTGCAGCGGAACGGCCGGGACAGCTTAAAGGCTATGACATAGACCCGTTAAGGACCGATGCCATCCGGTTCGAAAACTGCAATTTTGAAACGACCTGCGGACTTAACGTGGCAAATGCGGACAATGTCAGCTTCGAGGGCCTCAACGCTAAAGTCAAGGAAGGGCCGGTCATATACAGGGACGGGGAATTCACCCCGCAACCGAAGAAACGCTAAAGCAGCCGCTCCAGACGGGAGACGGCGGAAGCAAGGTCACCGGCAAAGTCCGTATGCTCCATGAGAAAGCCGCTCTTCCCTTTTGAGATAGTGCCGTACAGTTCCCTGTCCATCATGTTGGCGAAGGAGCTTACGGCATATTCTATGTCATCTTTCTGAGCCGGAGAGGAAGATTCCCGATACACCGCATTTTTTTGATGCAGGAAAGAATATGCGGACTTTACATTATCTTTGCATAACATAACCATGCAAAGATAACATGAGACTTTTAAAATTCACAAGCATCCTGACGGCCGGAGTTCTCCTGCTGGCAGGTTCAGTACGCGCCTCGGCGCAAAGCGAACTGGAAAACAGACTGAAATCGCTGGAAAGCGTGGCAAGTGTAGAAAAGCTGGAAAGCGACGTGTTTCCGGAAAAGTATCTCCTCCACGTAACGAGGCCGGTAAACCCCGAAGCCGCGGGAGAGATGGCTCCTCAGATGCAGACCTATGTCAAATATTCAAGCAAGGAAATCAGGGAGAAAGACGCCGGCACCTTCGACCAGAGAGTGTTCGTATGCCACGCCGGCTACGACAGGCCCACGGTCCTCGTGACCGAAGGCTACTGGGCAAGCTACGCCATGAGCCCCCGCTATCAGGAGGAACTCTCCAGACTGTTCAACACCAACCTTGTAGTGGTGGAGTACAGATATTTCGCCGACTCCACCCCCGCTGAAAAGGACTGGAATTACCTCACCGTGGCAAACTCGCTCTGCGACCTTCACCACGCGGTCAGCATGCTCAAAGACATCTACAAAGGGAAATGGATAGCTACAGGCATAAGCAAGGGAGGCCAGACCACCATGTTCTACAGGGCATATTATCCGGAAGACGTGGACATATCCGTACCCTACGTAGCCCCTCTCAACAAGTCGGTGGAAGACGGAAGGCATGAGCCTTTCCTTGAAAAACAGGTCGGGACTGCCGCTGAAAGAAAGATCATCGCCGACTACATGACCAACCTCCTGAAGAAAAGAGACGTGTACTTCCCCATGTACAAGAAGCACTGCGAAGAAAAAGGATACACCTTCAGGGTCCCGCTTGAAGAAGTGTATGACCTGAGCGTCATGGAGTTCCGCTACGCGATATGGCAATACGGCACCCCCGTGTCAAGCATCCCTTCGCTTGATTCCCCGGACAAGACGATCTTCGACTTCTTCCTCAGGCTTTGCGAACCCGACTATTTCTCAATCCAGAGCCCCTACTATTCGTTCGACATCATGGCTGCCAAGGAACTTGGATACTACGGCTACGACGTCCGTCCGTTCAAGAAATACATGTCCATAAAGACCACCGAAGACTATTTGCGCAGGGTCATGCTGGACTACCCCGACAACCGGCTGAAATTCGACGACACACTTTACAGGCACACCGTCGGGTTCCTCAAGAAGAACGACCCCAAGATGATATTCATCTACGGCGGAGTAGATCCGTGGGGCTCATCCGGCGTATGCACCTGGCTGGACACCTCCAGGAAGAACAACCTTAAGGTATATGTAAGGCCCGGAGGAAGCCATGCGACCAGAATCGGTTCCTTTGATGAACCTGTCAGGGACGAGATAGTCAACACCTTGAAAGGCTGGCTGGAAGAGTAATCAGGCAAAGTCATGACCAGAATTCACCTACCACCAAAGTGTTAGAAACATTAGCTGAAAGTGGCAGGTGAATTGTGCATAAAGCAGGATGCACAATTCTCAGCACAGAAGTAATTTTGCAGACGTGTCAACTAAACCTGAAAAAACAATCCATGCTTTGCTGCTCCGGGTTCTGGCAGTGACAATCGCCATAGCTGCGGTTTCCTGCACGAAAGAAAAAGAGCGGACAGCGGAAAATCGCATGATGAGGGGAAGCGTTTCCGTGTCAGGAGCTTTCGCCCTCTATCCTCTTGCCGTACAATGGGGCAATGAGTTTGTGGAACTGTACCCGGAAGCCGACGTGTCCGTGTCCGCCGGAGGAGCCGGAAAAGGCATGACCGATGTCATGAACGGCATGACGGATTTCGCGATGCTTTCCAGAGAGCTGCATGAAGAAGAGAAAGAAAGCGGAGCCCTGGCATTCATAATCGGCCGCGACGCTGTAATCCCCACATTCAATCCTGCGAATCCTCTCGCGGACAAGATCCGGAAACACGGACTTTCCGCCGCTGACGCAAGAAAGATTTGGATTACCGGAGAATACAAAACATGGGGAGACCTGCTGGGCATCAATGATGATACGGCCATTTCCGTATACACGAGGTCTGACGCATGCGGTGCGGCACAGACTTTCGCAAGCTGGTTCGGCTGCACTCAGGACGATTTGGGAGGAACAGCCGTATACGGCGACCCAGGGATTGCCAATGCGGTGGCTAAAGACACCTACGGGATAGGATTCAACAATCTCGCATATGCCTACGATGCGACGACCCACAGGACCGCGGAAGGAATCGATGCCTTGCCTGTCGACATAAACTCCGACGGAATCGTAAGTGCGGACGAGGATTTTTATCTCACGAAAGAAAGCCTCGTGAAAGCCATAGAAGACAACCGCTACCCTTCCCCTCCGGCAAGGAATCTGTATTTCGTAAGCCGCGGAGTTCCTGCGGACACTCTTTCTCTTGCGTTCCTCAGATATATCTACGGTGCCGGCCAGGAGCTCAACGAACCTAACGGCTATGTAAAAGTGTCGGACGAGGCGAAGGCCGAAGCTCTAAAAATGCTTGACGGAGAGCACGACAACATTTCCAAAAAATTCGATGTCACCCGCAGCATTTCATACACGGTAACGGGACTGCTCGCCCTGCTGCTATGCTTCGCATCCGCGGGGCTTTTCAGGAAAGACATCAACAAGAGAAGGATCTACAAGCAGAAGCTCTCGTCGACGGTCATGCTGATTCTGACGATAAGTTCGATTTTCCTTGTAGTCGCAATGGTGACCGAACTTATCATCTGGTCATCTCCTCTGCTGGAAAACCACGGTCTGTGGGAACTTATTTCAGGCAGGGAATGGAAGCCTTCCCAGAACAGATTCGGGTTTCTTCCGTTCATAGCGGGAACCATTGCCGTCACATTGCTGGCCATAGCCATTTCCTTCCCCCTGTCTCTGCTTACAGCCACTTATCTGACGGAATATGCACCGAAGGCCATGCGCAAACTAGTCTTTCCGGCGCTGGACATTCTGGCTTCGCTTCCTTCCGTAATATTCGGAGTATGGGGGCTTCTTCTGCTCGTTCCCAGACTCGGATATTCGCTCATCACCGGAGCTCTTGTGCTCGCGGTGATGACCTTGCCCATCATGATAAGCCTTTTCATAGAAATATTTTCCACCGTTCCGGATGAAATGAGGGACGCGTCCACAGCTTTGGGGGCGACCAGATGGCAGACTTCGAAAAAAGTCGTGATAAAGAAATCCGTTCCGGGCATTTTCGCCGCCACGGTGCTGGCACTGTCCAAATGCGTGGGAGAAACCATAGCCGTGATGATGGTATGCGGCAGCCTGGCTGAAATTCCTGACTCGATATTCAGTTCCTTCTATACGATTCCGGCAATGATAGGAAACAACTACGGAGAGATGTCCTCTGTTCCTCTGTATGAATCTGCGCTTATGTTCGCCGCACTGATACTGCTGCTCATAGTGCTGCTGTTCAACATAGTATCGAGGGTAATCCTGTACAGAATCCAAAAAAGCGAATAGCCATGAACAAGTTTGCCAGGAGAAGACACACGGAAGAGAAAATAATGAAAGCTGTCATGTTCGCATCGGCAGCCATAGTTCTGATAGCGGTGGCAAGCATAATCGTCACCATAGTCGCGAAAGGCTTGGGAAGCATGAGCTGGGACATGGTTACGAAAGCCCCCGGAAAGAACTGGAACACTGCCGATGACGGAGGATTTCTGAACGCCATCATCGGATCGTTCTGGATTGTAATCCCTTCTTCGGTTATTGGAGCGCTCATCAGCATCCCTGTCGTCTTCTACATCACGCTCTACAGGCGTAGAAGCAGCAGATTCTCATACATCGCAAGACTGTGCTTCGACGTGCTGTACGGAATTCCCTCGATCGTCTACGGCGCATTTGCGTTCATGATAATGGTCTTCATAGGCATGAGGGCTTCCGTTCTGGGAGGAATAGTCGTCACCACCATGCTGGTAGTACCCATCATGATACGTTCCGGAGATGAAATAGCCAAAAGTGTCCCCGACGACCTGATCGATGCCGTCTATTCCCTCGGAGCGACGAAATGGGAAACATTGAAGGTCGTGCTCAGGCTCGTCCTGCCGGGAATGATGACAGCCTTCCTGCTCGCAATCGGCAAAGCCATAGGAGACGCGGCCGCCGTAATGTTCACGGCCGGTTTTTCAGACAACATAGCCAAATCCCTGGCTTCACCTACGGCCACACTGCCTCTCGCCATATTCAACTGGGTTTCAATGCCTGATCCATTCCCGGGACGGGCCTATGCGGCGGCCCTGGTGCTGACGGTGATAGTATTGCTGCTGAGCCTCGGAAGCCGGTGGTTCACGGCAAGGTTCAGGAAAAAGAATTTATAAGGAATCGGACATGATTGACATAAACAGCGAAAGTTCCATGAGAGTAGAGTCTCTCAATGTGAGCATAGAGGGAAACCATATACTGAAGGACATCAACATCACTTTCCCCAAAAACAGAATAAGCTGCATCATAGGGCCTTCCGGATGTGGAAAAAGCACTCTGTTGAAAACTCTGAACAGGCTGATAGACGGTGTCGACGATTTGCAGATGAGCGGCAGAGTCCTCATCGGAGGACATGACCTCATCCGGGCAAAGGACATAGAGCTGATCGAACTCAGACGCAGGATCGGTCTGGTTCCGCAGAAACCATGCCCGCTGCCCATGTCCATTTTTGAGAATGTCGCCTACGGATGCAGGATTCACGGCATGTACGCCAAAAAGAAACAGCTCGCCGACGCCGTGGAGAAGCATCTGAGGGAAGTCGGCCTGTGGGATGAAGTCAAGGACAGACTCCACAGCCCTGCCACAAGGCTTTCTCTGGGACAGCAGCAAAGACTCTGCCTGGCCAGAAGTCTGGCCGTGGAGCCCTCGTTCATACTTGCCGATGAAGCTACCAGCGCCCTCGACCCGGTTTCCAGCAAAACGATAGAGGATCTGTTCGTGAAGCTTAAGGAAAAATACTCCATAATCATGGTCACCCACACCCTGAGACAGGCACTGAGAATTGCAGACCACGCAGTTTTTTTGTATCTTGGCGAGGTTATAGAAGAAGGTGACGCCAAAACCTTGTTCAACAATCCTGAAAAAGAGCTCACGAAAAAATATCTTTCGGGAGTATTCAGTTAATTGTAAACTATTTAGCATTATCCATAAACGATCATGAGTGAACACATAACTCATCTGAAGGAACTTGAAGCGGAATCCATAAGCATACTCCGGGAGGTGGCAGCGCAGTTCGAAAGACCGTGCATCCTTTTCTCGGGAGGAAAAGATTCCATAGTCCTTACCTACTTGGCATACAAAGCATTCTGGCCTGCGAAAATTCCATTCCCCCTCGTGCACATAGACACGGGGCACAATTTTCCTGAAACAATCACCTACAGGGATGAACTCGTAAAGAAACTCGGCGCCGACCTGATAGTGGGGAGCGTACAGAAGTCCATAGACGAGGGCAAGGTAAAAGAAGAGACCGGCTACAACGCCAGCAGAAACAAACTTCAGACCGTCACCCTGCTGGACACTCTCGCGGAGGGCAGATTCGATGCCGCCATAGGCGGGGCGCGCAGGGACGAAGAAAAGGCCCGTGCCAAAGAAAGAATCTTCTCGCACAGGGACGAATTCGGCCAGTGGAATCCCAAAAACCAGAGGCCGGAACTCTGGAGCATCTACAACGCAAAGAAAAACATGGGGGAACATTTCAGAGTATTCCCCATAAGCAACTGGACGGAAATGGACGTGTGGCAGTACATCTACCAGGAAGACATAGTCCTTCCGAGCCTGTACTACACGCACAGACGCAAAGTGTTCATGAGAGACGGACAGTGGCTTGCCGCTGATCCGCCGTTCATACTCAGAAAACCTGACGAGGTCGTGGTAGAGAAAGACGTCAGGTGCCGCACAATAGGCGATGTCACCTGTACCGGACTTACGGAATCCAAGGCGCACTCCGTGGAAGACATAATCGAGGAGATCGCCGCATCCAGAGTTACGGAACGCGGCGGAAGAGCTGACGACAAACGATCGGAAACCGCCATGGAAGACAGGAAGAAGCAGGGGTATTTTTAACACTCGGACGAAATGGAAAGCAACAGCACAAAAGGATATCTGGACATGCAGCTGCTGCGGTTCACAACCGCGGGCAGCGTCGATGACGGAAAAAGCACACTCATAGGAAGACTGCTCTACGATTCGAAATCCATATTCGAAGACCAGCTTGAAGCAGTGGAAGAAGCATCACGCAGCAGAGGCAACGAGGAAGTGAATCTGGCGCTGCTCACGGACGGCCTCAGGGCGGAAAGGGAGCAGGGCATAACCATTGACGTGGCCTACAGGTATTTCGCCACCCCTAAACGCAAATTCATCATTGCGGACACTCCAGGCCACATTCAGTACACCAGGAACATGGTGACGGGGGCTTCGACCGCCGACCTTGCCGTAATCCTCGTGGATGCAAGGCACGGCATAATGGAGCAGACTATCCGCCACTCCTACATCGCGTCTTTGCTCGGAATCGGGCAGATCGTCGTGGCTGTCAACAAGATGGATCTCGTGGACTGGTCCAGGGACGTTTTCGACAAAATCGTCGCTGACTACAAGGAGATGTGCAGAAAATTTGAGCTCAATCTCAAAAAGGTCGAGTTCATACCCATTTCAGCCCTTACAGGCGACAACGTCGTCAACAAGTCGGAGAACATGAAATGGTACGGCGGCAAAGCCCTGCTCGATTTTCTTGAAACGGTTCCTCTGCCGGAAGAAGCCGACGACAGGATGAGGCTTCCCGTCCAATACGTCATACGCCCCATCTCTCAAAAATACAGGGACTTCAGAGGGTATGCCGGGAGGCTTGCCGAGGGGTCCGTAAAAGTGGGCGATGCCGTGAAGGTCTATCCTTCGGAAATGGCCTCGGAAATCACGGGAATCTATCTCGGTGAGAAATCGCTTGAATCGGCCGTCACTCCGGAATCCGTAAACATAACTCTGAAAGATGACATAGACATCAGCAGAGGTGACGTCATCGTATCCAGGGACGGTGTGCAGCCGGGGGTCGATCAGGAGTTCGAGCTGAATGTATGCTGGTTCAGGAATTCGCCTCTTGTACCCGGGAAAAGATATACCATAAGGCATGCCACCCAGGAAACCATAGGTATAGTCAAGTCCATAGAATATAAGGTGGACATCAACACTCAGGAAAAAATCACAGACGTGCCGCAGCTGGTCATGAACGACATAGCAAAAGTTCATCTCAAGACCGCAGTTCCTCTTGTATATGACAGATACCGTGACAACAGGACCATGGGGTCTCTGATTTTCATCGATGAGTCCAACGACACCGTGGGAGCGGGAATGATATTATGACGCCTGAAGAGAAGAAACGTATCGCCGAAGAATGGAACACTGAATTCATGGCGCTTTCCGACAAGGAAGGAGTTGTGGAAGCTACAAAAAAAGCCGTCAGGAAAGTCATAGCCACGTTCGGCAGAAAAGCCGCACTTTCATCAAGCCTGAGCTATGAAGACCAGACCATCACGGCGATGATGGCCGAAGCCGACAAAAAGAACGCCCGCATCTTCACGCTCGACACAGGGAGGCAGTTTCCCGAATGCTACGAGCTGATAGACCTGACCGACATGACCTACGGCATCTCGATGGAAGTATTCTTCCCCGATTACCACAATGTTCAGGAAATGGTGAGGGAACACGGAATCAACCTTTTCTATGACAGCGTGGAGCTTCGCCATCTTTGCTGCAATGTCCGCAAGATAGAGCCTCTTAAAAGGGCTCTCGAAGGTACGGATGTGTGGATTACAGGCCTGAGACGCAGCCAGTCTGTCACAAGGAAGAACATGCAGATGGCCGAATACGATACGGCTGACGAGGTGATAAAATTCAATCCCTTGATTCTGTGGTCGGAAGAAGACGTCAAGAACTACGTGAAGGCCAACTCGGTCCCGTACAACAAGCTCCACGACAAAGGCTTCCCCAGTATAGGCTGCCAGCCGTGCACAAGGGCCGTCAAGGAAGGCGAAGACATAAGAGCCGGAAGATGGTGGTGGGAAGATCCGGACCACAGGGAATGCGGACTGCATTCAAGAGGATAAAGACCTTACTGGAAGCGGACGACGTTATTCCGGCGGATTGATTATCTTGAGTTTGTAGGCCGTCATGACTGCCGCAAGGGTGTTCTTGACTCCAAGCTTTGCGAAAATGTCACGCTTGTGAGTTTTGATGGTATGCCGGCTTCTGCACTGGAGGTCGGCAATATCTTTTACCTGCAGTCCCTGGGCAAGCAGGGCAAGTACCGTGCATTCAGCAGGAGTGAGAATGGAATCTTTAGATGAATCGGACTCAAGTCCGAGGAGCTGTTTCATGCACGCATTGCAGATGTACTGCTGTTTCTTCAAAGCCAGGCGCAGGCAGACCTGTATTTCCTCACGGGAGGAGTTCCTGAGAATGATGCTGAAAGACGGATGTTCCTTGGTGAACAAAAGGACAAGCCGTGACGCCCGCTGGGCAAAGATGACCCAATGTGTTTCAGGATAACGCTTGACCATGCCTACAAGGGAAGAATTCAGCGAGTCCTCAACCATGGCAGCCTCAACCACGACCACATCCGGAGACGAGGACTCTATCGCAGCGGCCAATGAACCGTTGTCATCCGCCTCATAGATGGAGAGTTTCTGTCCCGGAAGCAAGTTTATGTCTTCCAGGACAGCCCTCATTCCAATTCTGGCTATGTCGGCGGTATCCGCCAGAACCACTTTCATCCCTTTCCTTTGATGACAGACTCTATCACTTCAGGGAAATGCGCCATTTCCAGCTTATGTATCTTGGCCTCTATGTCCTCGACGCTGTCTTCGGGCGAAAGAGGGGTTTTGAACTGCATGATAATCTCCCCCGCATCATATTCGGAATTGACGAAATGTATGGTAATCCCTGTCTCCTTCTCGCCCGCCGCCTTCACGGCTTCGTGGACATGGTGTCCCCACATCCCTTTCCCGCCGTATTTGGGCAGCAGGGCCGGATGGATGTTGATTATCCGGCGCGGATACCTGTCTATCAGATATTCCGGCACGAGCACCAGAAATCCCGCAAGAATTATGTAATCACAGCCTTTCACCGTGTCAAGGACAAGTTCGGGATTCTCCCTGAACTGACGTGCGCTTATCACGGCGGTTCTGACACCGAGATTCCGCGCCCTCACAAGTGCATAGGCGTCCGCTTTGTTGCTTACCACTATGTCAACGGCCACATCTTCCGAACCTTTGAAATATCTGATGATATTCTCGCAGTTGGTACCGCCGCCGCTGACGAAGATTGCCAGATGGGTCATGGCTCAGTCCTTGAAAAGATCGTTCACGCTGCAGATTTCACCCCCGTAGATGTTCTTGATGTACTCGAGACCTCCGATATAGCCTTCTTCGGTAGTGGTGTCGGTGGTTTCCCTGGGGACGACAATCCCGAATCCCCTGAAAAAGGCGTCCGCGGATGTGTGGCGGCAGCAGCAGTCGGCCTGCCAGCCGGTGATGATGACGGTATCCACGCCGAGCTCCCTGAGTATAAGCTCGAGAGGAGTGCTGAAGAATGCGCTGTACGTCTTTTTGGGCACGATATGGTCGCCTTTCACAGGCTTGAGTTCATCTATCACTTCCGCACCCTTGGTGCCTTCCACAGCGTGAGGTCCCCAGACCTTGAATTCCTTGTCCACCTCGGGGGTATGGCTGTCATTGGCATAAACTACCGGCACTCCTTTCGCACGGGCCTCCGCGCATAGACGTTTGATCGGTTCGATGATGTGATTGACTCTCGGTGATGCTATGGGACCTGTAACAAAGTCATTCAGCATGTCAATAACGATGACGGCGTATTTGTGTTTCATTTTTCTGTAAAAAAGCGGACAGCCAAGTTTCCGCGAAAACTCTGTATGCTGCGCCGCTTGGCCGGCGCCGTACCCAAACATCTCGGAGCCTCGACCGGCCGGAATGTTTGGGCAAAGTAAGCGAAAGTGTTTGAAAAAACCTCGGCTTCATTATCGTATTTTCGCCAAAAAATATATTTTTGTGGATTAAACATCTTTAAACTATGCTCAATCATCTTTCTGACAGACTGAACCGCCTCTCCCCAAGCGCGACTTTCGCGATGAGCCAGAAAAGCGGTGAAATGCAAGCGCAAGGAATCGACGTGATAAACATGAGCGTCGGAGAACCCGATTTCCCCACGCCCGAACACATAAAGCAGGCAGCGATAAAAGCGATTGAAGAGAACTGGACAAAATACAGCCCCGTCCCCGGATATCTGAGCCTCAGAAAGGCGATAGCCGAAAAACTCAAACGGGAAAACGGTCTGGATTACACCCCTGACAGGATTCTTGTCTCCACCGGAGGAAAACAGTCCCTCTGCAACACGATACTCTCCATAATAAACGAGGGAGACGAGGTCATAATCCCAGCACCGTATTGGGTAAGCTATCCTCAGATGGTGAAGCTGGCCGACGGAAAGCCGGTACATATAGAAGCGACAATCGAACAGGATTTCAAGATTACTCCGGAACAGCTTGAAGCTGCCATCACGCCGGCGACCAGAGCCCTGATTCTCTGCTCACCTTCCAACCCCACAGGGTCCATTTACAGCAGGGAGGAAATGGAAGGACTTAAGAACGTGCTGCTCAGGCATGAAAGAGTCATCGTCATCTGTGACGAAATCTACGAGCATCTGAATTATATCGGCGAGCATACATCCATGGCCCAGTTTGCCGACATTAAAGATCGCGTAGTGGTAGTGAACGGTGTTTCAAAGGCCTACGCCATGACAGGCTGGAGAATAGGCTACATAGCGGCACCTGAATGGATCGTAAAGGCATGCAACAAACTCCAGGGACAGTACACCAGCGGAACCTGTTCCATTTCCCAGAAGGCCGCCGAAGCAGCTTACAACGGAGACCAGAGCTGCGTCGAGGAAATGCGAAAAGCATTCGAGCGCAGACGTGACCTCATAGTGAGGCTGGCCAAGGACATTCCCGGACTCGAAGTAAACGTCCCCGAAGGAGCTTTCTACCTCTTCCCGAAATGCAGCAGCTATTTCGGGAAAAAATCGGGAGATAAAGTGATAAACAGCTCTTCGGACTTCGCGATGTACCTTCTTGAGGAGGCCCATGTGGCCACGGTAGGCGGTGACGCCTTCGGCAGTCCCGAATGCTTCAGGATGAGCTATGCCACAAGTGATGAGAACATCACGGAAGCCATGAAAAGAATCAAAGCCGCCCTGGCCAAGCTCGGCTGAACAGAGCGGAAGGCATGTACAGAAACATCGACGAAGCCAACAAAAGGATAACTGAGCTTGAGACCCGCCTGGATGAAAACAGAAGAGAACTCAGGCTCATGAAGCTTCGCCGTCAGGTGACCCCGCACTTTCTGTTCAACAGTCTCAGCGTCGCATCTTCTCTGGTGCTGCAGACTCCGGGCACGGCGGTCAGATTCATAGGACACCTGTCGAGAATATACAGGTATCTCCTCGACTATGGTGACAGCTATTCCGTTCCTGTCGAGCAGGAGATGGATCTGATGCGTCAGTACTATGCGCTGATGTGCTACAGATATGTGGATTGCCTCAGGCTGGAAGTCAGCCCCCAGGCAGCGAGGTTACGCTCCTTTCCCCTCCCCCCGCTTTGTCTGCAGGGACTTCTGGAAAATGCGATAAAACATAACGTCCATACTGCGGAACGCCCGCTCAGAATACGTTTCGACTCGGACGGGGAATACCTGAGTGTCAGCAACCGGAAATCCGCCGCAGAAAAAGATTCCGGCTCTACCGGGAAAGGTCTGGCATACATGGATGAAAGCATGAAGCTGCTTTTCGGCAAGGATGAGCTATGCCACAAGTGATGAGAACATCACGGAAGCCATGAAAAGAATCAAAGCCGCCCTGGCCAAGCTCGGCTGAACAGAGCGGAAGGCATGTACAGAAACATCGACGAAGCCAACAAAAGGATAACTGAGCTTGAGACCCGCCTGGATGAAAACAGAAGAGAACTCAGGCTCATGAAGCTTCGCCGTCAGGTGACCCCGCACTTTCTGTTCAACAGTCTCAGCGTCGCATCTTCTCTGGTGCTGCAGACTCCGGGCACGGCGGTCAGATTCATAGGACACCTGTCGAGAATATACAGGTATCTCCTCGACTATGGTGACAGCTATTCCGTTCCTGTCGAGCAGGAGATGGATCTGATGCGTCAGTACTATGCGCTGATGTGCTACAGATATGTGGATTGCCTCAGGCTGGAAGTCAGCCCCCAGGCAGCGAGGTTACGCTCCTTTCCCCTCCCCCCGCTTTGTCTGCAGGGACTTCTGGAAAATGCGATAAAACATAACGTCCATACTGCGGAACGCCCGCTCAGAATACGTTTCGACTCGGACGGGGAATACCTGAGTGTCAGCAACCGGAAATCCGCCGCAGAAAAAGATTCCGGCTCTACCGGGAAAGGTCTGGCATACATGGATGAAAGCATGAAGCTGCTTTTCGGCAAGGGAATTGAAGTAATCGATGACGGGGAGTTCTTTACGGTACGGGTGCCCCTGATTGGAAAGCCATGAAGATTCTCATAATAGAAGACGAACTGCACAACTTCCGAATGCTCGAGCACATGCTTTCGGACATCAATCCGGCCTATGAGATTGAAGGACCGGTGTGTTCAGTGGAAGAGGGCAGGAGGTTTCTTTCCTCGCACGATGAACCGGATCTGATAATAGCCGACATCCGACTTGGAGACGGCCTGAGTTTCGATTTCCTCGGAGAGTACTGCCCGGAAGTCCCGGTAATATTCACGACGGCATACAGCGAACACGCCCTCAAGGCATTTGAATACAACAGTCTCTCCTATCTGCTCAAACCGGTAGATGAGGAAGAGCTTGCGGCCGCCATCGAAAAGGCATGGCGGATTTCGGGCAAAAAAAACTCCGTGGCTCTTGTAGTAAAAAAACTGGACGGGGAAAAGCTCATCCGCGCAGATGACGTCCTGTACTTTTTCTCGGAAGGCAAATGCAGCTTCGCCAAGATGAAAGACATGTCCGTAGAGATTATGGACCAGTCGCTGGACAATATTTTTCAAAAGCTGGACCCCTCCAGATTCGTGCGTGCAAACCGTAAATACATAGTCCAGCGCAGTTCAGTGACAGAGACAAGACATCTTGCCGGCGGTAAAGAACAGCTTCTGACAGGAGCAGACGACGGGGCGGAAATCATTGTAAGCAGAGAAAAAAAGAGATATGTGCTGAACTGGCTTGAAGAAAACGGAAAATGACGTTTCGTCAAGCAAAAAAGCCGTTTCGGAAATTTTAAGCGACCACCAGAGGCCGCTTTCCTTTTTCTTTAAGTAGATTAGCCGTACTAAAATCTGTAATCTATGAAAGAAAAAAGCTTCAAAGAAATCTTCGAAAGCGAGTACACTTGGATAGAAGGCTTCATGCGCAACGTGCGCCGCTATCCCGAAAGAACCGCCATGATAGATCCCGTGTCAGATACAAGGTGGAACTACTCTGAACTGAACAAGGACGTAAACAAACTGTCCAATGCTCTGCTCAGGGACGGAGTTTCAAAGGGCGATGTCATCATGTTCCAGCTGCTGAACTGTCCTGAATTCGTGTTTGCCTACATCGCCGCACACAAGATCCATGCTGTAGGCTGCCCTGTAAGCTACCGCCTGAGTTCCGGCGAACTCGCGGCAACCATCGACGATTCCGTCCCAAAAGTTCTGATTTTCGATCCGGAGATGGAGGAAACCGTGAAGGAAGCGTTGAAACTTTGCACCAGGAAACCGGAAAGGCTCATAGTAACCGGCAATGAAAACCATGGAGAAGCGACCTCATATTCGGAATATGTGTCCGCAGCGCCCGAAAACGAACCGAAGACCGACATCGAATACAACATCTACGATGAAACTGCAAGGCTCTATACCTCCGGCACCACGGGCAAAGGCAAAGCCGTTCCGCTCACAAGCATAAACGAAGTCCTTTCAGCTCATGACGTGATGATACATTTTCCGATGAGCTACAAGGACATAACAATGAACACCACACCCTGGTTCCACCGCGGCGGACTGCATTGCGCCGGACCGTGCCCTGTATTCTACGCCGGAGCGGCACTGGTGATAATGAGGAAGTTCAAAGCCGAACAGACGCTCGAATATGTGGAGAGGTACGGGATCAGTTTCATGATAGGAGTCCCGACCGTCCTTGAAGCTCTTGCCGACACCCAGGAGAGAAAGGGCTATTACATCAAGACACTCAAAGGCATAGTGACGATGGGAAGTCCGCTCGAAAGGTCTGCCTGCATAAGATACCAGAACGTCCTCACTCCCAACATATTCAACGGCTACGGCACGACGGAGACTTTCTGGAACACCTTCCTTAGACCGTTCGACCTGCCGGAAAACGCCGGAACTGCCGGAGCGTCATGTGTCGATGACGACGTGAGGGTCGTAAAGGTCTACGATGACAGAAAGGCGGAACCGGACGACCTCGCCAGAATGGACGGAGACGAGGTGGGCGAGGTTATCATAAAATCGCCTGCGAAATCCCCCTACGGATATGCGAACAACCCGGAGGAAACGAAGAAAAAATATTACAAAGGATTTCTCTACACCAACGACCTCGGAACATGGGACAGAAATCAGTTCGTAACCATAGTGGGCCGCAAGGATGACATGATCATATCTTCAGGCGAAAATATCTATCCGGTCCAGATAGAAGAAGTCCTGAACAAGCATCCCAAAGTCAAGGACTGCATGGTGACATCGGCTCCGGACAAGATAAGAGGACAGATAGTAACTGCATACATAGTCCGTTCCGACAACTCTCTCACCGCCGAAGAGCTGGATCAGTTCTGCAAGGACAGTCCCTTCATAGCAAACTTCAAGAGGCCGCGCTACTACCGCTTCGTCGAACAGCTGCCGGTCAGCGCGACCGGCAAGAAACTTCATTACAAGATGAAGCTCCTCGCCGAGGCCGACCTGAAAAACGGACTTTTCCATGTAGTGTAGGCCTCTCTGCCTGACGTCTCATTATGCCGCCTGTGGAAGCCGCCGTGCCCACGGGCGGCTTTTTTTGTCGTCCCGCATCATCAACAGTAAGTATTTCAGGCCTCTAGACCCCAATCTATAAGGATAGCCGGGAACGCCCCATTGAAATATCTTAGCATCATATTTTTAAAACAGGATGCTTTGACGTCAACTAAACGAACATTAACCAACAAAATTCAATTTCCCCAAAATGCCTTTACAATCAAACATTTCTGCGAGCAAATCCAGAAAAAAGGGTCAGAGACCGGCAAGAACGGCCATAGTACTTTGCGCAGCTCTGCTGACAGCCGTCCCGGCCCTCTCCAAGGACATGGAATCTGCCTATGGCAGCAATGCGCCGGTTTCCTATTCAACGTCTGAAATCTCCGTGATTCATGGTGCAGCGGACGATGATGCCGACAGACTTGTCAACGGGACTGTCACCGATGCCTCAGGCGAACCTGTCGCCGGCGCGGCAGTCACCATTGTCGGGACAAGCGTCGGAACTTCTACCGATGAGAACGGTATGTTCTCTTTGAAAGTGCCTGCCGGAAACGTGAAACTGCAGTTCAGTTTCCTCGGCATGCAGACCGAAACGGTTACCTGCAAGGGCGGTGAAGAGCTGCATATAGTGATGCAGGAGGACGAAAACCAGCTTCAGTCCGTCGTCGTGACCGGAATATTCAACCGCAAGTCCGAAAGCTATACGGGAGCGGCTGCCACCTTTTCTCAAGAGCAGCTTTCAAGCGTAAGCAACGCCAACCTGTTCGAGTCTTTGAAAAACCTCGACGCATCCCTGTTCATACTTCCGAACCTGACCTCGGGATCGAACCCCAACGTGTCCCAACCATTCAGCTCCGCGGATCTTCGACCTTTCCCCAAAGCGATGTGGCATATGGTGAAGTGTCCGTAAATCAGCCGCTTTTCATTCTGGACGGGTTCGAATCGACTGCCGAAAGAGTTATGGATCTGGACATGTCCCGGATAGAGAGCGTGACCATACTTAAAGATGCCAGCTCAAAAGCACTGTACGGTTCAAGAGCCTCGAACGGAGTGATAGTGATAGAGACAAAGAGAATGACCGGTGACGATGTACGTGTGACATATACCGGCAACCTGGACATCGAAATGCCGGACCTGACCAGCTACAATCTGACCAATTCGCTGGAAAAGCTGCAGGTGGAAGTCTACGAAGGTCTTTACGACGATGCCTCGGCATCTCCCCAGACAATGGTGGCTCTCCGCGAGCTTTACAACAGGAGGCTCAAGGCTGCGGAGGAAGGCCTTAATACCGACTGGCTTGCCAAACCGCTGCGTGCAGGCATCGGCCAGAAGCACGGAATCTCCGTGGAACTCGGACGCGATGCCCTGCAATGCATAGCCGACCTGCAGTACAAAAACGTAAGCGGCGTCATGAAAGGATCGGAGCGCAATACCATGAACGGCAGCCTGAACATTTCATACAAGACAAGGAAGGTCACATTCCGCAACATCATGTCCATAGCTTCAAACAAGAGCTACGATTCTCCTTACGGAAGCTTCTCCGAATATGCTAAGATGAATCCCTACTGGAGCGACAAGGACGAATTCGGGCACATAAAGCGCTATGTGGACACGGACGTCCCGAACCCCATGTACGATGCCGAGATCAATACGATGTTGAGGACCAGGTATCTGGATTTCAACAACAACTTCTACATAGAATGGCAGATCTTTGACGGACTCAAAGGCACCTCCCGCATCGGAGTGGAGACGTACAGAGCCAACGGTGACACATACTACCCGGCACGGCATTCCCGTTTCGTTAATTACTCGACCGAAGATGAACTCAGGAAAGGTTCGTACAGATACAGCACCACGAACCGTGACAACATCAACGGCGACATATACCTGCAATACTCCAAACAGATTGACAAACATCTGTTTACAGCCAACGGAGGATTCAACTTGCGGCAATACAAATCCGATTATCTCCAGTTCGATGCCGAAGGATTCCCCAACGACAGAATCATAAGCATAACTGAAGCACGCCAATATGCAAGGAACAGCGTTCCGGGCGGCGTGTCCACAATCAGCAGGGAAGCGGGAGGCCTCGGACTTGCCACCTACTCCTACGACAACCGCTATTTGGCCGACTTCACCATAAGGAGCAATGCCTCCTCCCTTTTCGGGAAGGACCACAGATGGGCGACGTTCTGGAGCGCAGGCCTCGGATGGAACATCCACAACGAGACGTTCATGAAAGGGATAGAAGGTCTATCTCTTCTCAAACTCAGATTCTCCGCGGGTACTTCCGGCAACCAGAACTTTCTCAGGAATTCTTCAATAGCGTACTATTCATATTACAAAGACCGCTATTACAACGGCTTGACAGCCGCCGTCCTCAAAAACCAGGGCAACCCGGAGCTTAAATGGGAACAGACCTCGGACTACAACCTCGGACTGGACCTGAAATACAAAAGGCTCACCCTGACCGCAGATTACTACTCCAAGGTCACAAGAGGACTGATAGCCGACATCGACATAGTCCCTTCCACAGGCTTTTCAACCGCAAAGGACAATATCGGAAAAGTACGGAACACCGGCATCGAAATCAAAGCCTCCTACATGGTATATCAGGGAAAGGACGGATTCCTGTCCGTCAACGGAAATATAGCCACGAACAAGAACCGTCTGGTCCGGATTTCCGAATCGATGCGTCAGTACAACGACTATCAGGACAAGCTCGCGGCAGAGCGCAACAACAACCGGCCCGTGCTGAGATATGTGGACGGTATGCCGATGAACGCCATCTGGGCAGTGCCGTCGCTCGGCATAGACCCGGCTACGGGAAATGAGATCTACCTGGACCGCGATGGCAACAAGACCTTTGAGTGGAAAGCGGAAAACATGGTCATGGCAGGCTCTGCCGATCCGAAATACAACGGCATAGCAGGCCTGACAGGCGAGTACAAAGGAATCGGATTCAACGTCACCCTGACCTTTCTCGGGGGAGGCAAAATCTACAACCAGACACTTGTGGACCGCGTAGAAAACATCGACCCTTACTACAACGTGGACAAGCGCGTCCTGTCCGGAAGATGGATTCAGCCGGGACAATACGCTCTATACAAAAGGCTTGGAACATACCGTCCGGAAGAGGGAGAAGGCCTTGCGGCAGCTGCCGGATACACGTCGAACGCATATCAGGAAATGACAAGGGCCACCACACGTTTCGTACAGAAGCGCAATGAGCTGAATCTGTCGACGATATCACTGTACTACGATTTCCCTCAGTCAATGATCGGCAAGATGAAACTTAGAAGACTTCGCGCAGCGGTAAACATGAACGACATCTGTACTTTCAGTTCGGTCAAGATCGAGCGCGGTCTCGACTATCCGTTCGCACGTACCTTCTCATTTTCACTGATCACAACTTTCTAACAAAACGGACTATTAATATGAAAAAGACAATATTGCTTATACTTTGCTCAGCGTCGCTGCTTTTTGCCTCGTGCGGGAAATGGCTCGACGTGAGCTCGGACACGGACGTGTCAAACGACTCCCAGTTCGACTCGGAAGAAGGATTCATGGATGCTGCCGCAGGAACATATCTGCTGATGACAAAATCCTCCATCTACGGCAGAGAATGGTCATGGGACTTCCTTGACGTGTTGGCGGAACCCTACCGTCTGATGACGGCAAACTTTGCCGCCCAGGAATCAGCAATCCAGAACCGCAACTATACGTCGTACAACGTCCGTCCTCTGATAGACCGCATGTGGATTGATGCCTACAATGTGATTGCAAACGCCAACAACATCCTTTCCAATCTTGAAAGAAAGAAAGACGAGCTTCATCCCGCCGTATACGGTCTCATAAAAGGAGAGATGCTTGGAGTCAGGGCATACGTCCAGCTGGACCTGATGCGCGTATTCGGGTACGGAAATCTGGAAGGAAGAAATGACATGTCATCCAAATGGGCAGTCCCCTATGTGGTCGAATACCAGAAAAACGAAACTCCGCAGCTCTCTTATGCGGATACGTTCGGGAAACTTTTTGAAGACATAGATTCCTCCATAGCACTGCTTGAAGAATACGACCCCGAGATAAGGAACTATTCGGACGAAGAGCTGGAAGACATAAACCTCACCGGATTCTTCAACGACAGGCACAAAAGAATGAACTACTATGCGGCACTGGCCTTGTCCGCCAGAGCCCACCTGTGGGAAGGCAGCGAAGAATCCAAGGCCAAAGCCCTTGAAGCGGCCAAAACGGTAATCGCAGCCGTCCCGTCAGAGTTCCAGTGGGTAAGCGAAGCCGCAATCACGGCTGACCAGAAAAATCGAGACCTCACCTGCATCACGGAGCATATCTTCGCTTTAGATGTTCAGAGACTCAACCAAAGGTCGCTCGATGCAAGCGTGCAGGGTGCTGATCTGAGTTTCGCCACGGTGGTGAACTCGGTCTTCGACGCATCCGCCAATCAGTATACGGCGCATTGTTTCAGAGCATCGGACGCCCTGGAAATTTTCGAGAACAATTCTTCAGATTACCGTCTTAGCTATATGTTCGTACCGCAGACGGTGAGCGGAGACAACATGATGACTCCCGTCAAGATGTACCAGAGCGCAGCCTCCGACAAAACAGAATATCTGAACACGGTACCCCTCATCAAAATTGCGGAGATGTATTATATCGCCGCCGAGTGCGACCCGGCGAATGCTGCGGAATATCTTTCGGAGGTGCGTACCCACAGAGGCATCACAACAGGTTTCCAGGCCGATGCCGACATGTCGGAAGAACTCATGAAAGAATACCGCAAGGAATTCGTAGCCGACGGCCAGCTGTTTTTCTTCTACAAGAGAAAGGGCATCTCCGAACTTCCTTCACCCAGAACCGTTTCAACCCCGATGAGCGACGAAACATACATACTTCCCTTCCCTGACAACGAAATCATGTACGGCAACAGGGAACAATTTTAGATGAATGACTGAAAATCGCATGAAATGAAAAACATAATGATACGCACGGCCGTCCTGCTTGCCCTGACTGCAGCATCCGGCTGTGAAAAACAGGAAATCAAATCCTTCGACAAAGACACCCATGCCATCAACTTTGAACTGAAAGAAAATCAGGATGACCCGGAACTTTACGAATTCTCCTTCTCATCGCACCTCGGCGAGGACGATGCCGTAGCCGAAATCGGACTGTTCATCACCGGAATGCCGGCCGATTACGACAGAGAGGTTAAAGCAGAGGTCGTCACCGAAAAAACTTCTGCCCGTCCCGATTATTATGAACTGCTCGGCGGCATCGTAAAGGCTGGAGATGTAGCGGGCACATACAGGCTGAGAATAAGGAACCACCCCGAACTGCTGAACCAATACGACACCGTTACCCTGCGTCTGGTCCCGACAGTCGACTTCGAGGTCGGAGTTAAGGAAAACTCCAGGGTCACATTCCGCTGGAGCGATCAAGTCGTGAAACCCGAATGCTGGTTCATAATGTCGCTCATGGTAATGCCCGTATTCAGCCCCAACGCCATGAAAGCCCTCATGGCGGCGACAGGTCAGACTGAATTCTACTACGGACAGATCGTAGACGGAAAAGCCCGCTATGACATGAACATCATAAACGGAACCTACAAACTGATGCTTCAGCTTTACCTGGAAAAGTACAAACAGGAGCACGGCTCTCCCCTGCTGCACGATGACCCGTCCGATCCCGTACATTACGGGACAGAAGTCAAAACCGTCTAACTCTTTCAAAGAAAATGAACAAGAAGATTCTATTCCACACAATACTCGGTTGCCTGACGGCCCTGGCGGCCACAGGGTGCTACGATGACGACAGCACCTATGCCGAGCATCCGATAGGAGACGTGACCGTAAACGTTGAATCCGTCAACTTCCTCGATGAAACCTCGGGAGCGATAAGGATTCCGGCGCTCGACACGCTTGACATCAAAGTAAGCGCCAGCAAAGAGAACGATCCTGACGCCGAACTGGAATACAGCTGGGAAATCACTCCTGTGACCTTCCAGACCCACACGGAAATCATCGGCAACTCCCCGGAACTGTCATATGTCGTCCACGGCGAAATCAACCCGACAGATCCGTATATGCTCATCCTGACCGTAACGGACAAGACGACGGGAATAAAAGTTTTCAAGCAGTGGAAGCTTTTCATCACCGACAAATACGGTGAGGTTCTCATCGTGGCCGACACTAAAAACGGTGAAACGACGGATTTTTCCTATGTACTTAACAACAAGATATCCTACAACATAGGCAGGGAGGGAACTGACAGGGATCTTTATTCCGCCGCGAACGGAAAAGGTTTTGCCGGACTTGTCCGCCAGATGGTATATGCCAACACCCCGAACGGAGGCCGTGTCATATACCTCATCACGGAAGATAAAAAACTGTATGCCGTCAATGCCATCAATTTTTCGACCATAGGCAGCGGCAAGGAGCTGTTCTCCACGGGAGCCGACCTGATAGGTGACATCTCGGCCGAAAATCTAGACTGGGGCCCCTACAGCTATATCTACCTGAACAACAACGGAACTCTGTACCACACCGACACTGACAGAGAGCAGAAATTCGGCTTCGTATCAGTGACCGGGACACCCGCATACAGGGCACAGGGAAGACTGTATCCGTACAACATACGTTGGGTCAGGCCTGCCGGAACTCAAACCAGTACACGCGCATGGTTCTTCGATTCTGCCGAGGGAACTATACGTACCGTCACCGGAGTTTCCGGAACCTCACCTCGTTCCAAGATATTGGTTTCCGGTCTGGCCGGATGTGAGAACGTCGGCGGCGGAGTGAACAACAACAACCGCCTCCAGATGATCATCCGTGACAACACAGCCGGCACATGGACCGTCTACACCGGATACAACGGTACGGAAGCCGTGCAGAACGGAGATTCCTATTCTCCGATAGCGGACATTGACAATGTAAGCGCAATGCCGGTGCAGACTCCGAACAACATAACGGCGCAGTCCGAATTCGCAGTATGCGGAAATCAGCCGATCATCTACTACTCGACACCGTCCGCAGTGTATGCAATCAACACTCTGTCAGGCAGTGCCGTGCCGCAGGCCGAAGCCAAATATTCAGCTCCTGCAGGCGAAGAAATCACCCACATAGAAATCTACCGGCAGTCTTGGCATCTGAAGGACAGGGAAGGATTCGAATATTACTACTATGAAAATCCCATTCCGGAAGCACCCCTCAACAACAAAGCCCTGCTGATAACGACCTACAATCAGTCGACAGGCGAAGGAAAAGTCAGAATCCTGCCCATGGAAAACTTCGGCAGCGGAGACCTTGATTCTTCCGAACAGCTGGTTTTCGACGGATTCGGCCGCATACTTGCCGTAGCGCCTTCCGCACAATAAAAAATGAACAATATGAAAAAGATCTTTACCATACTCTCAACTGTCATGCTGCTGTGCGCCGGACTGAACCTGAATGCAGCTTCAACTCCGGTCTCCGGTGGAAAAAAGGCCATGTTCGAAGTATCGCATGACAACGGAAAATGGTATTTCGACATACCTTCAGACATTCTCGGAAGGGACATCCTTGTAGTCACACGCTTTATAAAGACTCCGCCGCTGGCTCCTTTTTACGCCGGGGAACAGGATGCGACGACCATGATCCGTTGGGAAAAAGGCCCCGGGGACAAACTGTTCATGAAACAGATAATGACCTCCATGTTCAGTCCCGACAGCACACGCGCACTCTACAAAGCCGTGCAGGCATCCAACGAAGAACCTATTCTCCGAGCATTCGACTATGAGGCCGGAAGCGAAGGGAGCGTACGGATAGACGTGAGCGATTTCCTGCTCTCGGAATCGCCGGTGCTCATGAGGCCGGTTTTCAAATCAGCCATGGAGCTCAGTTCGCTTGACAACGCCGCGAGTTACGTAGACACGGCCAAGGCTTTTCCCATGAACGTTGAAATCCACACCGTAAGGACATACAATGTCTCTTCGACATCCCGCATCGCCTCGGCGAGATCCGGGGAAAGGGCCACATTCGAAATTAACATCTCGTTTGTCCTGCTGCCCGAAAAGCCCATGCGGAAACGCTACGCTGACGAACGTGTCGGTTATTTCACTTCCACCCTGCACGTCTACGACGAGGACCGCCAGAAAGTTGAGGACAAAGACGTGGTACTGCGCTGGAGGCTCGAACCCAAGAGCGAAGAAGACGCCCGCAGACAACGCGCCGGAGAGTTGATTGAACCGGCCAAACCCATTGTCTATTACATAGACCCGGCGACCCCTGACAAATGGAAACCATATCTGAAGGCGGGAGTGGATGCCTGGCAGAGCGCATTTGAAGAGGCAGGATGGAAAAATGCCATCAGAGGAGAATACTTCCCGGAAAACCAGGATTCCATAAGCCTTGACGATGCACGTTTCTCGGCAATCCGCTATCTGGCCTCTCCGGTAAAGAACGCATACGGACCCAACATCCACGACCCAAGGACCGGAGAGATTTTGGAGAGCCATGTCGGATGGTATCACAACGCCATGCAGATGGTCTATGAATGGTATTTTATCCAGGCCGGAGCCACAGACCCGCGGGCAAACGCCAGAGAGCTTCCGGACAGCCTCATGGGCGAGCTTCTGCAGGCAGTCTGCTCCCATGAGGTGGGACATACCCTGGGGCTTCTGCATAACATGGGCGCGAGCCATGCGACCCCTGTAGAGAAGCTCAGGGACAAGAACTGGGTAAAAGAACACGGTCACACAAGCTCTATAATGGACTATGCCCGCTTCAACTACGTAGCTCAGCCTGGAGACGGTGTAACCGACCACATAAGACGGGTGAACGACTGCGACCGCTGGGCAATCAAGTGGGGCTACAGTTATTTCGACGACAGCGTTTCTGAAAATGAAGAACGGTCCATACTTAACGAATGGACAAAAAAGGCATATCAGAACCCGAGACTGCGTTTCGGCAGGCAGGCGGACCCCCTGGACCCGCGCTACCAGACGGAGGATCTGGGAGACAATGCCATGAAAGCTTCGGAGTACGGCTTGAAAAACCTGCGGACAGTAGTGAAAAACCTTGTCCGATGGACATCCGCCGACGGAGAGAATTACGATGAACTGAAACGCATGTACGGCTGCGCCGTCAACCAGTTCAATGTCTACATGGGACATGTCATCGCCAATGTCGGTGGCTTTTACAACAATCCCGTGACTGCAGACATGCCCGGCCCCAAATATGAAGAAGTTCCGGAAGAAATCCAGAAGGAGGCGGTCGAATTCCTCTGCAGCAATCTGCTGAACGCTCCGGACTGGCTTGTGGACAAGAACATTCTGCAATACATCAGTCCTGACCTCTCGGACGAAGAGTACATCCGCGAAATACAGCTCACCTCGATGGAAAAACTGCTGAACGGAGAACGTCTGGTCCGGCTCTCCCGCAACAGCGGATATACCCTGGAAGATATGCTGACGGAAATGGAGAAGACAATCTTTCCGGACACGAAAAAGGTTACGACTCCCTATCAGCGCAGCCTGCAAAGATTATATGTGGATCTGCTCACGCAGCGTTTCAAGGAAGCGGCCGGCGGGAACGGCAGTTCTTCATCCGACAGCATTTCGCGCATGAGAAACAGCGATGTGCCCGCATCAGTCGCACGGCACCTTGACTCCATACGCTCTTACACCGCCAAAAGGTCCGGGAGCAGCGATCAGGAGAGCTACCACTACCGTACTCTTACATACCGCATTCTGGCAACGGAATATAAAGAACTCGGCCAAATAAAATAAATGAGACATTCTTATCTGTATTTCATATCGTCCGCCCTGCTTGCGGCAGGGATCAATGCGGCGGCCGATGAACCGCTGCAAAACGACCCGGACCTCAGAACCGGTGTTTTGTCAAACGGACTTACATATTATATACTTCCCAACAGGAATCCGGAAAGGAAAGCCGATTTCTATTTCGTTGAAAACGCCGGGGCAGTACTTGAACGGGACGATCAGAACGGACTTGCCCACATGACCGAACACATGGGGTTCAGAGGCACGGCGCATTTCCCCGGCAGATCGTTGTCCGAAACGGTCACGCGATACGGCATGGCAGCCGCCACGAACATCAACGCATGGACAACCCGGGATGAAACCGTATACTATCTGACCGACGTGCCGACGGACATGGCCCGGGCCGTGGACACCGTTCTGCTGATGCTGCACGACTGGTCCGGAAGCTTCACCTTCGATGAAAAGGAGCTCGCGGAGGAACGCGGTGTCGTCATCGAGGAATGGAGGATGCGCAAGAACAGCAGCTGGAGGCTTGAAAACCAGTATGACCCGATAATTTTCAACGGATCGAAATACGGGGAAAGGGACATTCTCGGAGATCTGCAAGTACTTCAGAATCCTGACTCAGGCCCTCTGCGGGATTTTTATAACCGCTGGTACCACACGGACAGACAAGCTGTGATAATAGTAGGCGATTTCGATGCCGACGCCATGGAAAAGAAGGTAAAAACCATGTTTTCCACGCTGCCAAAGCCTGAAAAGCCCACCATCGCACCTGAATACCCTGTGCCTCACCGTGACGGAACGGATTTCGCTCTTGCCACCGATTCTGAAGAGACCGCTTCGGAGATTTCTTTCCGAGTGATTCGGGACAATTTCATTCCCGCCACGGAATCTGACTACACGAAGACCATAGCCGAAACTTTTCTGGTCAGATTGCTCGAAAACAGGCTGAAAGAACTGGTTTCTTCCGATGCTACGCTCATGGCGTCGAAAGCCGGCATATACCCTCTTGTGAGGGGATACCGCGTTTTATCCTGCGGTGTGACAGTCCCTGCGGGAAAGGAAAAAGAAGGCCTGTCAAAACTGGTTACGGAACTTGAAAGGATAAGGAGGTACGGTTTTACCGAGGATGAGTTGGATTATGTCAGAAAGACTTTTCTGGCAGAAATCTCAGCCGCGCAAAAGAGCAGCTATAAAACCCGCAACAATGCCTTGGCGGAACATCTTGTGGACGTGTTTCTGGAAGGTTGTCCGCAATTGGAAAACAACTATGAATACGGGCTGAAACACAAGGCTGCCGAGGGACTGACAACTGACGACATCCGCAAGGCTGCCCGGGATTTTCGCTACGACGAAAATTCCGTTCTTGTCGCGACCGGCCCCGATACCGGAATGGAAGAACTTGACAAAAAGAAAGCCGCTGAAATCACGGAAAAGGTGAAACGCTCGGACATCTCCCCATATATAGGGACAGCAACTGAAAAAATCTTGCTGCAGGCAGGTTCTCTTCCGGGAGGAAAAATCGTTTCCGAGAAGAAATTGCCGTTGTTCGATGCCGTGGAATGGACCATGCAGAACGGGGCAAAGGTCATCTACGCCCGCTCTGACAGGGAGAAGGGCAAGGTCGACATAAACGGATTAAGTTTCGGAGGATGCTCCCGCATCCCTGATTCTCTGCTTACGGCGGCGGCCTATACGGACCAGTTCGTGCACAAATTCGGACTGGGCAATCTGGATGCCTATGCTCTGCGCAGGACGCTGGCAGGAAAAGACCTCTTCTGCTTTTTTTCAATAGGCGAGCTGAATGAAGCCGTCTACGGCAATTCTTCCGCCAAGGACTTGGAAACCTTCATGCAACTTCTCTATCTGCGTTTCGAAGCTCCGCGTTTCGATGCAA
>CAYWPV010000007.1:0-30610 GCA_964460265.1 uncultured Muribaculaceae bacterium
TTTCAGCGCAGTGTTTTTCGTGTCCGTGGGCATGATGCTCGACCCTTCGGTGGTGGCCAGGTACTGGCCGGTGATATTGTCGATAACCGTTTTCGCCCTTGCCGGCATGTCCTTTTTCTCCACGTCCGGGGCTCTGCTTTCTGGCAAGGGCATAAACTATGCGGTGAGCTGCGGCTTTTCCATGGCTCAGGTGGGCGAGTTTTCTTTCATACTTGCGGGTTTGGGCGTGTCACTGGGTGTGATGAGGCAATTCATTTATCCTGTGATAATTGCCGTATCCGTCATTACCACGTTCATGACTCCGTACATGATAAAACTGTCTCCGCGCGTGGCTGACCTGCTGCACAGGAAGCTGCCGAAGAGGATAGTGGAAAGGCTTGATTCCGGAGAAGACAGGCATGCTCCCGGCTTGGAGGAACACGCGGAACTCAAGGAATATGTCAAGGCGGAAGGCATAAGGGTAGCTCTGTACGGAGTGATAGCCGTAGCTATACTGTTGGGTTCCAGGCTTTTCCTCGGCAAGGCTGTGGTCGCCGTACTTCCGCACATCCCGTCCCGGGCCTTAGAGATCATAAACGCTGCCATAACTCTTTCCTTCATGTCGCCTTTCCTGATGCTTATGGTCATGGAGAACCAGCGTACCAGGACGCTTTCGCATAAACTGCTGGGAGACAGCCCCGGCAACGTATGGCTTCTCTTCTCGGTGAGCCTTCTGAAAATGGCTATTGCCATGGTGTTCATATTCATGGTTCTGGCATCGCATTTCAGCCTTGGCGTCCCAGCCGTCATTCTGATAGTGGTCCTTGCCGTAGCGGTGTTCTTTTTCTTCATTAGGCATTCCTACCATAAGCTAAGCCGCATCGAGACGAGGTTCATGCAGAATCTCAACAAAAAGGAGGAACTGCTAAGGAAAAACGCTCCTGTGGCTTCTTCCGTGAGCGACAATCTGTCCAGATATGACGTGAGTTCGTGCGTGGTGGAGGTGTCCCCGGATTTCCCTTTGATAGGTAAGGCGTTGAAGGATCTGCACTTACGCAAGGATACCGGGGTCAACATATTGAAAATCAGCCGAGGGTCCAGGCATATCGAGCTGCCTTCCGGCGATGAGGTGATCTACCCCTACGACAGACTTCTGGCCGTGGGGACAGAGGAGCAGCTTGCAGGATTCAAAAAGGCTATGGCCAGCCGTGCGGCGGAGCCTCCCCGGGCCGAATCGGATTTTTCCATAGAGAAGACACTGCTTGATACGGAATCACCGTTCATCGGCAAGCCCTTGAAGGACCTGAATCTAAGGCCTCAGGGATGTATGGTCTTGAGCATCGTCAGGGACGGAGTTACGGTGACCAATCCCGACCCTTCGTTCGAGTTCAGGGCAGGAGATCTGGTATGGATGGCACAGGTCCGTTCAGGCGATGCCTGAAACTTACAGTACAGAAGAGCATGATGCCTAAAATGTCTGGGAATAGACGCTGTCTCTGAGATATTTTCCGAATGCGCCTATATCCGTGAATCTGTCCTGCATCTCAGGGGTGATGATGTCACCTATTCCGATTCTTGGGTGTTTACCTTTCTTGTTCATGACTTCGGTAGGAAGCCGCAGCACGCGGATTCTCCAGTCTATGAGACCGAGGAAATAATAAAAGGCGGTGTTCCGGTCAAAGAAACGGACGGGAACTACAGGTACGTGCGCCTTTTTGATGATTTTGATTACATCGGTCTGCCATGGGCGGTCTTCGATGCGGTGTCTGCGCGGAATGAAATCCGATACGGCGCCCGAAGGAAAGAACCCCACGGGCAGACCTTCGTGAAGATTCCGGAAGACTTCGCGTACTCCCTGCAGATTGGTTGCTGTGATGCCTTTTCTGACATTGGTGGCGGGATTTACACTTATCAGGCTCGGCCTCAGCGCCTTGATCAGAGTCAGAAATTGGTTGACCATGACCTTGAATCCTTTGTGCCTTTGCCCGATGAGGTCTATCAGCATGATGCCGTCCAAAGCTCCGTAAGGGTGGTTGCTTATGGTTATGAAAGGTCCGTCGGGAATCTTGTCCAGATTTTCTTCACCTTTCAGGCTATAGCTGATTTTTTCTTCTTTCAGGAAAGCCGTGGCGAAATCCGCACCGGTGTTGCCGCAGATTTCATCGTAAAGGTCCGAGACCTTGTTTATGTTCAAGGCCTTGATCAGGAGTTCTGTCAGCTTATCCCGGCCTTTGAGGGCAGGTATGAGCTCCTCGGCTTCTTTGGCAGTCAGGAGAGGCATATCCGTGAGTGATCTATTTGTTTTTCTTCAGCGGATCGGCTTTGGCGTAGCCTCGCGCATCGCTTATTATGGTAATAAAATAGATGGCGGCAAGTATTACGAGGATGACCGTGCCGACCACGTCCAGGGCCTTCAGTTCCACGCCGCATCCGAACATGTCCACATGGGCCGTGAAATCCCTCAGCGGCTTGAACAGGATGAAGCAGGTGTTGACGATGATGACTATGAGCCTGAATTCCGTAGGTCCGAGCTTGGCGTAGGTCAACTTGAACTCTCCTTTCAGATGGGCGTTGGTTATGACGTTCAGCGTGAGCAGGAGATAGAATATGAACAGCAGCATGGCCAGATTGAAATGCATGAGTGCCGACAGGCCGATGCCACCGAACATCAGGAATTCGTTTATGCAGTCTACGGTGTGGTCGATGTAGAATCCGTATACGGGGCGCTGGGTTTTCCGGAACCTGGCAAGGTTGCCGTCAAGCGAGTCACCGTACCAGTTTATGATGAAACCGAGGGACGCCAGCCACAGCCAGTTTATGTCCTTTCCGGACAGGATATATCCCAGGGCGATTATCACTGAGCCTATTGTCCCTATCAGGGTCAGGAAATCAGAAGTCACCCATGCGGGCTGTCTGGCTGCCAGCCATACCAGAGCTTTGTGCTCCACACCATTCAGTATGGACGTCTGTATTCTTTCGGATTGCTTTTTCTCGGCCATATGGGTCAGATTTGTTTGTTGTAGATTCTCGCGCGCTTTATGAGCTCATGCTCCACCTTGTTCCACAGGTTCTGGACATTCATATTGCTTTCCAGCTCGCGTGTGCTTTCCAGATACTTGATGCCGTGCTTGTGGAATCCGGCGACTATCTTGCCCATGACCATTGCGGCCACTCCTTTTTCTTTATATTCATCGGATACCGCGATGAGCAGAGCGTCCGCGGTGTCGTTGTGTTTGAGCGCCCTGAGAACGTCGATGAAGCCGAATGGGAAAAGGTGTCCCTTGACTTTCTGCAGTACACGGGACAGGGAGGGAAGGCACACGCCGAATGCCACTACCTTGTCGTTCCTGTCAATCACTATGGACACGTAGTCGAAATTAAGCTTCCCGATGAACTGGTCCTTCAGTTCTTCGCATTGTCCCGGAGTGAGTTCCGAATATCCGTGCAGGTTGGCGTAGCTTTCGTTCATCACCTTGAACACTCCGTCCAGGTAGGGGGCTACGTCTTTTCTGTTTTTCACAGGTGCTTCCCGAAGTCCGTATCTGTCTGAAATCAGGTTTGCTATGCGGGTGTATCTGCTGACATCGTCGGGAATGTTGATAATGAATTCCACGTAGTCTTCCGCCTTTTTGTAGCCTCTGTTCAGGATGAGCGGCTCGTAGTATGGATCGTTGTATTTGCCGTAGGCCGTCGGCATCTTGTCGAAGCCGTCCACCAGGACGCCCGCCACATCGAATTCGAGAAACCCTGTGGGCCCTTCCACGATTTCCATTCCCTTTTCTTTGGCATAAGCCTCCACCGTGTCGAAAAGGGCGTTGACCACATCTTGTGAATCGATGAAATCTATCCAGCCGAAGCGGCAGTATCCTGTTTTTGTCTTCTCGTTATATCTGTGGTTGATGATGCCTGCGACTCTTCCTACTATCTTGCCCTTTTCGTCAAGAGCCAGCCAATATTTGCCTTCGCAGACTTCAAACGCTTTGTTCCTGTCGGGGCGGAAGGTGTCCATGTCGGCTCCCACGAGCTGGGGCACATAGTACTTGTTTTTCCTGTAAAGAACGTTAGGGAATCTGGCAAAGCGCCGCAAGTCCTTGAGAGTCTTTACTTCTTTAATGGTAACTTCCATTTATTTTAGGCTTTAGTCAGGGCTAAAGGTAGCAATTTTTAAAAAACATCCCAAGCAGGTCTAGCTTTTTTGCAGTATGGTCTTTACGGAGTCTCTGATCAGCAGGCTTGCCGACAGTTCTATCTGGGCCGGTTTGGCATTGTCTTCCGTCAGCCTCCCGAAAAGCAGCTTGGTGCTAAGTCTGCCCATTTCCTCAACGGATTGTCTTACCCTTGTTATGGGAGGAGTCATGTAGTCAAGACCTATGTTGTCATCGAAGGATACCAGTGAAATGTCTTCCGGTACGGAAACCGAGGAATCTTTCAACGCCCTTATGACCCCGAGGAGGATGGTGTAGCTGAGGGCGAATATGGCCGTCGGTCTGTCCGGCCTGTTCAGAAGCAGCTTGGTTTCCAGGTATCCGTTCTGTACGGAAAAGGCATCGCCCACTATGACCGGCTCGCTTGTTATGCCGGCCGTCTTCAACGCTTTGCGGAAACCTCCGACCCGTTTGATGTTCTGGAGTGAACTTTTGTCGCCCTGGATGCATGCGATGTCCCTGTGGCCATGGTCGAGAAGAAACATGGCGGCGTCATAGGCTCCCTTGAAGTTGTTGTTGGTGACATAGGAGAGCCTTGTGTCGAGGAAATACCTGTCGACCAGCACTACCGGGATGCTTTTGTCTATTTCTTCGAAAAGCGCCCTGTCATTGCCGCATGGCGCCGCAATGATTCCGTCCACTTTGCGGTGGACAAGTGTCGAAAGGCATGAACGCTGGTTTCTTTCGTTTTCCATGGTGTCCAGAATCATGGCCGCATACCCTCTTTCGTTGGCTTCGGCTATTACGGCTCCGGCGATGTCGGCGAAGTAAGGGTTTGAAACGGAAGGAATAATCACTCCTATGGTTTTGGTTTTCTTTGTGCGCAAGCTTTGCGCAACAATGCTCGGAGTGTAGCTGCATCTTTCGGCCTCTTTCCTGACTTTGGCGACAGTGGCTTCACTGATCCTGTATTGCTCGGCCTTGCCGCTCAGAATTCGTGATACGGTGCTTGTTGAAACTCCGAGTCTTTTGGAGATGCTTGATAGGGTCTCTTTCATGGCTATGGATTTGTGCGCAATAAAGTTATGGTTTTTGATGCAAAAAATGGTTTTTGCGCTGGAAAAAATGAAATTTTCTCAAAATAAGTGTGATATGTTTCATTGTGAGGAGGGTATTTTATTTAATATTTGCTCAACCGATTGCGTTACCATGGTTATACGATAATTAATAACTAACACCATTTCCAATGAAAAGAATGCTATTGAAAGCAGTGACCGCGTGTCTCGCATTGTTCTTTACGCTCAGTCTTGGAGCTCAGCAGAGAATAAGCGGAACCGTGACAAACACTGCGGGAGAACCTCTTGCGGGAGTAGTCGCTCTCGAAGAAGGTACCCGGAATGCCGTAATCAGCGATGTGGACGGCAATTACTCCATTTCAGTGAGGGGAGCATCTTCCGTGCTGAATTTTTCCTGCGTAGGCTATATCCCGGTTTCGGAGAGCGTAGGGGACCGCGCCTCGATCGATGTGGTACTTCAGGATGACATAACCGCGCTTGACGATGTGGTCGTCATCGGGTACGGCCGCACTACAAAGAAAGAGATAACCGGTTCGGTGGCCAGCGTCAAAAGCGACAACTTCAACCAGGGGGCGGCATCGAGTCCATATGACCTTGTAAACGGACGCATAGCCGGACTCAGTATAATAAGAGGTGACGGGGGCGATCCCAACGGGAGCCTGAGCATACAGCTTCGCGGAACGACCACGATGTCGGCCGGGGCCCAGCCTCTTGTCGTGATTGACAATGTGATAGGGGGGTCGCTGGACAGCATAAACCCTGAAGAGATTGAATCCATAGATGTACTCAAGGACGGTTCGGCCGCAGCCATCTACGGGACGAGAGGCACCAACGGGGTCATCCTCATCACCACAAAGAAAGGAAGCAGAAACGAGCAGGCGCATGTGGATTTTTCCACCTATGTGGAGATGCAGACGACTGCCCGAAAGCTGAGAATGCTCACTGCCAAGGAGTTCCGTCAGGTCATAGCTGACGGTCATCCCGGGTTTGACGGAGGTGCTGACACGGACTGGCTGGATGCCATATCCCGTAAAGCCCCGCTGACCCAATACTACAATCTGGGCATATCGGGAGGCACGCAGCAGCTGGCATATCGTGCCGCCGTGTCTTTCCAGGACGAGAAGGGCGTTATACTGAACAGCGGGAGAAGCGATCTGCGCGCAAGGCTCAATCTTACACAGACTGCCATAGACGACAGGCTCACGCTCAACTACAACTTCAACTACACTTACAGGAAGTCCAATCCGACTGATCAGTATGCCGTGCAGCAGGCGGTCCGCCGCAATCCGACGGAACCCATATATGATCCGGATGATACCGGCCATGGCGGTTACTACACCAACACCTCTCCTTTCCAGTACTACAATCCGGTGGCTATGCTCAAAGAGTCTGACAAGGAGAATCTTACGAGATATTTCATGGGCAGCCTCAGGGCTTCCTTCAAGATTGCCGACGGATTTACCGCTTCAGCTACCGGTTCGTGGAATCTCTACTCCGGCAGCCAGAGCTCATATTATTCCAAATACTACCCGCAGGATGCGGTGGTTGACGGATCTGCAAGCATCAACAACTTCTGGAATCTGACGAAGCTGCTTGATATAGAGCTGAATTATGACAAGAAAATAGGAGACCACTCTTTTCAGGCTCTCGGGGGATATTCATATTCCGACAACGCCTATGAGACGGCATACATGTGGAACAAAAACTTCGACACGGACTATTTCAAGTGGCACAACATGGGTTCGGGCTCTGGGCTGCAGGACGGACAGGCATCCATGTCGTCTTCCAAACAGAGCAGCAAGCTGATAGCCTTTCTGGGACGTGTAATGTACAATTACAAGGAGAAATATCTTCTTTCAGTTTCCGCAAGATACGAAGGTTCTTCCCGGTTCGGGGCCAACCACAAATGGGGATTCTTCCCTTCCGTCAGTCTCGGATGGAGATTGGATCAGGAGAATTTCATGAAAGATGTGCGTTGGGTCGACGAGCTCAAGATCCGCACCGGCTACGGTGTTACCGGAAACCAGGAAATAGCCAATTATCAGTCTCTTTCCAGGCTTTCGACGAGCGGCAAATTCTATTATGACGGAAAGTGGGTGAACTCATACGGCCCGTCAAGCAACAAGAACGATGACTTGAAATGGGAGAAAAAGTCTGAGTTTGATGTCGGTGCCGATTTCTCATTCCTGAAAGGCCGCATCGGCGGAACTGTAGATTACTACAACCGCGTGACCAGCGATCTGCTTTACACTTATTCGGTGCCTGTCCCTCCCAACCTCTACAGCCGCAAGTTCACCAATGTGGGCTCCATCAAGAACTGGGGATTGGAACTCACTTTGAACGGCGTGCCTGTGAAGACGAAAGATTTCGAGTGGAATACTACTCTGACAATGGCACACAACAAGAATATGCTCAAGAAGTTCTCGAACAGGGACTATGCGATGCAGTACATAGATCAGGGCTACATCAACACCGATTTCAAACAGTTTACCCAAAGAATATATGAGGGACAGCCCATAGGCAACTTCTACGGGCCTGTGTTTACCGGTATGGATGAAAACGGCAATGCCACCTACAAAGGAGTCGAACCGGGCCAGAGTGTGGACGAAAGCGTCTATGAAGTCATCGGCAACGCATATCCCGACCTGACATTCGGATGGTCCAACCGTTTCAACTACAAGAACTTCGATCTTACGCTCCTCTTCCGCGGCTCAATCGGAAACGATGTCGGCAACATCCAGAGGCTGTTCTATGAGGGATATTACTACTTCGGAGGAAAGAACATACTCAAATCCACTCTGAAATCCAGAAACAATGCGGGACAGACGACGTGGTCTTCATGGTACGTGGAGGATGCTTCCTTTGTCAAGCTTTCCAACGTTACGCTTGGATATAACATCAGCCCCAAGATGGACTGGCTGCAGAAAATCAGGGTTTATGCTACCGTACAGAACCTCTTCACCATCACCGGATACAAAGGTGTCGATCCTGAGGTCAGCCTGAACGGTCTCGCTCCCGGCATTGCATGGGATGAGTACTACCCGATGACCCGTACGTTCCTTCTGGGTGTAAATGTAACTTTCTAAATCATAGAGGAAAATGAAAAAAATTGCATACGTTTTAGCGATTCTCGCATCATTCTCGGGAATGTTCTCATGTACCAATCTGGATGAGGAAATCTATTCCGAGCTTCCGGCAGACGGTTTTTTCACCGACGAGAGCTCCCTGCTTAAAAATGTGGGCAGAGCCTATGCCTGGCTTTCTTCCGATTCATGGTCCAACGGCTATCTCCAGCACATGGGCGTGTGGATGAATGACCTCATAACTACGGACGAGGCGATTATCCCGTACCGCGAAGGCGGTCTGTGGTGGGACAACGGCGTGTGGATTCAGGACCACAGGCACAGCTGGGACTATACCCATGACGGCGTGTGGAGAACCTACAGCTTCGTCATGGACGGAGTTACGCGCTGCAACCAAATTCTGTATCAGATGGACGAGGCCGGTGTAAATTTCGAAGGAAGTGAAAAGCTTGTGGCGGAAGTGAAGATGGTCCGGGCCTATCTATACCTCAAAGGCATCGACTGGTTCAGGAATCTGCCTCTTGTGACGGATTTTACGGATTCCGAACTGCCTTCACAGGTGGAGCCCCGGGTACTGTTCGATTTCATAGAATCTGAGATAAAGGATAACATCCGGTATCTGGAAGACGCCCCTACGTCCGAAAATTACGGCAGGGTGACCAAGGCGGCTGCATATACGATGCTTGCCAAGCTTTACATCAACGCCAAAGTGTGGATAGACAAAGAAATGTGGCAGGAGGCATCGGATGCATGCGACAAGGTGATGCAGTTCAGTACGCTGGAACTGGAGCCTGACTATTTCGCCAACTTTGCCGTGCACAATGAAGGTTCAAAGGAATGCATCTGGGCGATTCCTCTTGAAGCCAGCATAACCAACACTTTTCCTCTCCACAACATCACCTTGCAGACGTTGAGCCAGCAGACATTCAACATCCTCAATTTCTGCTGGGACGGAGTATGTGCCCTGCAATGGCTGTGGGATTCATACGGAGACGGTGACGCGAGAAAAAAATCCTGGCTGGAAGGACCGCAGTACGACAAGGACGGCAAGCCTCTCATGGTATCGCCCGGACGTCAGCTCACATACACACCTTATGTCGGTCCCATCTATGATCAGGTGAATCCTGCCGCATTGGATTCCGGAGTGCGCATGTGCAAGTGGGAGTATGAGGACGGCCTCAGTTATCAGGCCATGAGCAATGATTTCCCCATTTATCGTCTTGCGGACGTGTATCTTCTTAAAGCCGAGTGTCTTATGAGACTCAATGGCGGGACTGCCACACAAGAGGCCGTGTCCTATGCCAATCGGGTCAGAGACCGTGCCGGAGCCGAAGAATACGACAATGCTTCGCTTACTCTGGACGAATTGCTCCGAGAAAGGGCCAGGGAGCTTTGCTGGGAAGGCCACAGGCGTCAGGACCAGGTGCGTTTCGGTACTTTCAGCAAGCCTTGGGACAACAAGGACAACACTGATTCATACAGAGATGTCTATCCTATCCCCTACAGGGCTATGAATACCAACTCGAATCTGAAGCAGAATCTCGGATATGTCAAATAAACATAAGAAGATATGTCAATTTTAGTGATAGGAAGTTCCAACACGGATCTGGTGGCCAGGACAAAGAGCATTCCGAGAGCGGGTGAAACTGTTCTCGGAAGTGAATTCAGCGTGGCGCAGGGCGGGAAAGGCGCAAATCAGGCGGTCGCCGCCGCAAGACTCGGTGCCGATGTGACGTTCATGTGCAAAATCGGAAAGGATGAATTCGGTGATACGGCCAAAACAAAGTTCGAATCGGAGGGGATAGATACCGGCTATGTGCTTGTATCGGATTCCAAGCCCTCCGGTGTGGCCCTTATAGCCATAGATGAAAACGGTGAAAACAGCATCGTGGTGGCATCGGGGTCGAACAGTGAGCTGAGACCCGAGGACGTTGAAAGGATTCATGATTTCAGCAGTTACGACATTGTCCTGGCTCAGCTAGAGACGCCCATGGACACGGTTGAGCGTATCGGTGCTCTTGCGGTGGACAACGGTGTCAGGCTCATACTCAATCCTGCACCGGCGGCGGAACTGTCACCGGAATTGCTGAGTGCGGTCACCCTTCTCACTCCCAATGAAACCGAGGCTTCCGCCTTGTCAGGAATAGAGATAGTCAACGATGAAACGGCCATGGACGCAGCCGAGAAAATTGTTTCCAAAGGAGTGAAAAACGTGATCATAACCCTTGGCAGCAGAGGCTCTCTTGTATATGACGGAAAGAATGCTGAATTTGTGCCGGCATACAAAGTCAGGGCTGTAGACACCACGGCAGCCGGCGATGTGTTCAATGCCGCCTTGGCGGTAGGCCTTTCGGAGGGAAAATCCCTTGTCGATTCCGCGCGTCTGGCCAGCGCGGCATCCGCGATTGCCGTGACGAGACTCGGAGCCCAGCCTTCGGCACCGACCAGAACTGAAACGGAAGAATTTATAAAACTCAATGACAATGATTAGAATAAGCGCAATTTCCATCGCATGTGCGATGGCGGTGCTGTCCTGTTCGGGCAATGCAGTGACACTTCCCAAAGAAGCTACCTTATCCAAAATTCAGCTTCAGGACAAAATCAAGGGAGCGTGGGCAGGAAAGACCATCGGCTGTACTTTCGGGGGGCCGACCGAGTTCAGGTATTCCGGAACCATGATCAATGACAATATCCCTCTGGAATGGCCTGACGGTTTCATAAAATACTACTATGACACTTTCCCGGGGCTGTACGACGACATATACATGGATCTTACGTTCGTGGAAGTGTTTGACAAGGAAGGCCTTGACGCTCCGGTATCTTCTTTCGAGAAAGCCTTCTCGACTGCCGGTTACATGCTTTGGCACGCCAACCAGCAGGCCCGTTACAACATACTGAACGGCATCTTTTCTCCTCAGGCCGGCTATTGGGAAAACAATCCCCATGCAGATGACATCGATTTTCAGATCGAGGCGGACTATGCCGGAATCATGTCTCCCGGCATGGTGAATGCGTCATCGTACTATTGCGACGGGATCGGCCACATGATGAACTACGGAGACGGATGGTACGGAGGTGTGTACATGGCGGCAATGTATGCGCTCGCCTTTGTCAGTGATGACATAAACACTGTAGTCAACGAGGCGTTGAAGGTGATTCCGGAGCAGAGCAAATATCACCAGTGCATGTCTGACGTGATCAAATGGCATGCTCAGTATCCTGATGAATGGGAACTCACCTGGGCCATGGTTCAGAAGAAATGGTCTTTCGACATAGGATGCCCGGACGGAGTGTATCAAGATTTTGACATAGATGCGACCATCAACAGCGCCTATGTACTCATGGGATTGCTGTACGGCGGCGGAGACTTCGGCAAAACCATGGAAATCGCCACACGTTGCGGTCAGGATTCGGACTGCAATCCTTCCACGGCCGCCGGCATCCTCGGGGCGATGATAGGTTACAGCAACATTCCTGAATACTGGAAGAAGAACCTTTATGAAGTGGAGGACAGAGACTTCGCATATACCGACATCTCCCTTGACGATGTATACCGCATGTCGTTCGACCATGCTCTCAAGGTCATCAGCCTCAACGGAGGCAATGTAGATGGTGACAATGTCGTGATAAAGGTCCAGAAGCCGGAAGCTGTAAGATTTGAGCAGTCATTTACGGGACACTGGCCCCTGAAGCCCGTTCAGGTGAACAAGGAGATAAGGGAAATCCCGTCCGTCGGCTTTGAGGGGAAGGGAATAGTCGTCAGATATTCTTTCCAGAAAGGGAGATACCAGAATGCCGAAACTGACGAAAGCGGTTACGTGGCGGAGGTAGAGGTCTATCTCGACGGGACTCTTTCCGAAACGGTCAAGCTTCCTGTAGGCCGGAATGCACGCAAGCAGGAATTGTACTACAAGTACAATCTGGCCGAAGGACAGCATGAGCTCAGTTTCAAATGGCTCAATCCCGCACCCGAAAGGAATATCTATATCGGTTCATATATCCCTTATGTTTCAGAACCTGTAAAGAAATGATGCCATGTTCATAGTCAACAGTTATTTTCTCGCCGTGGTATTCTGCTTCATAACCATGCTTTGCTGGGGGTCGTGGGGCAATACCCAAAAGCTTGCCGCCAAGACATGGAGGTATGAGCTTTTCTATTGGGATTACGTGATCGGAATGTTTCTGTTTTCCCTCCTGATTGCCTTCACGATGGGCAGCTTCGGTGCCGAAGGACGGCATTTTCTTGCGGATCTGTCCCAGGCGGATGCGGGCAATATAGCGTGGATTATTCTGGGCGGAATCGTATTCAATGCTTCCAATATCCTGTTGTCCGCTTCGGTTTCGATTGCCGGAATGTCGGTAGCTTTCCCTCTCGGAGTGGGGCTGAGCCTTGTGCTGGGCACGGTCGTCAACTACATCGGCTCTCCGAAGGGCAATCCGATAGAGCTGTTTTCGGGAGTGGCGTTGATAGCCGTGGCTATAGTGTGCAACGGCATTGCTTCCGGAAAAATGCAGGCCGGGAAGAAAAGCGGTTCCGGAAAGGGCATCCTGCTTGCAGCGGCAGCCGGAATCATCATGGCTTTCTTCTACCGCTTTGTGGCCAAGGCCATGGATCTTGACAATTTCGCCTCGCCTGCCGCAGGAATGGTTACACCGTATACTGCAATCGTGGTGTTCTCCTTCGGAGTGCTGGCGAGCAATTTCGTGTTCAATCCGATTGTCATGCGCTGGCCTTTCGTTGGTGAAAGAGTATATATGAAAGAGTATTTCCAGGGCAGCGCAAAGACTCATCTTGTCGGTATGCTGGGAGGCGCCATATGGTGTCTGGGAACAGCTTTCAGCTATATCGCCTCAGGCAAGGCCGGTGCTGCCATATCCTATGCCCTGGGACAGGGCGCTCCGCTCGTCGCCGCCATATGGGGCGTATTTGTATGGAAGGAGTTCAAGGGAGCAGGAAAGAATGTCTATGCCCTTCTGTCACTGATGTTTGCCTTATTTGCCGCAGGCCTTGCCTTCATCATCATGTCGGGCAATTGATTCATCATATAGGACAGGTTTTTGTCAAAATAATGTTCAAAGCCGGCCGGCCTGGTCTTTCAAAGGACCTCACCGGCCGGCTTCATCAAAGTGCATGGGCCTGTTTTTACAATATGGGCACCTGTTTGCCGGTATGAGCGGTCAGCTGTCAGGAGTGGCGGCGTGCCAGTTCCTTTTCGAGATCGGCTATGGAACAGTCCATGGATTCGAGCAGCACGAGCAAGTGATAGACGAGATCGGAGGCCTCGTAAATCATCGCGCTGCGGTTTCGGGCCACGGCTTCTATGACGGTTTCGACGGCCTCTTCACCGACTTTCTGCGCAATCTTGTTCACGCCGCGCCTGAAAAGTGTGGAAGTGTAGGAGTTTTCCGGCATTTTGGAATGGCGGTCCTTTATCACGCTTTGCAGATAGCGTATGAAGCCTTCGGTTTCCGGAACGGCTTCCCCGAAGCAGGTTTTGGACCCTGTGTGGCAAGTCGGTCCGTGTGGGATGACTCGCACGAGGAGGGTGTCTTTGTCGCAGTCAGCGGCCATGGATACGATTTCAAGCCAGTTGCCGCTGGTCTCGCCTTTGGTCCAGAGACATCGCCGTGAGCGGCTGTAGAAAGTGACGCGTCCTTCTTCAAGGCTCTTGGCGTAGGCCTCTTCATTCATGTAGCCCAGCATGAGTACCTGCAGGGTCAGGGCGTCCTGGATGACGGCAGGAACAAGTCCTCCGGGAAGTTTTGCGGCATCGAGTGCCGAAAACGGTAGTGCTTCGATTTTCATTTTGTTATAATCTTACGTTTATGTTTCGTTCTTTCAATGCCCGTTTGAGTACGGGGATGGGGATTTCATTGTAGTGAAATATGCTGGCGGCCAATGCGGCATCGGCATGTCCTATGGTCAGCACGTCTGCTATGTGATCCACCGTGCCGGCTCCGCCCGAGGCGATGACAGGGACAGGCAGTCCGGCAAGTTTGGCAAAGGTGTCGCAAGGATACCCTTTGCCGGTGCCGTCATGGTCCATGGATGTGAAGAGAATTTCACCTGCACCGCGGTCTACGACCTCTCTGGCCCATGTAAAGAGCTCCCGGCCGGAAATGCGTTTGCCGCCGTGGGTCGTCACGATCCAGCGGCCTTCGATTATTTTGGCGTCGATTGCCGCCACGACAAACTGCGAACCGTATTTGGCTGCGATTGCATCGATCAGGGAGGGGCTGGAAACTGCCGCGCTGTTGACGGTGATTTTGTCAGCCCCTGCATCGAGAAGGCGTCCGGCGTCATCGACGGAGGAGATGCCGCCTCCTACGGTGAACGGGATGTCGATGCGTGCCGCGATGCGCGAAACCAGCCCGGTGAAGGTCCGCCGTCCTTCCTCGGAAGCGCTGATGTCGAGATAGACCAGCTCGTCGGCACCGTCTGCAGCATATTTGGCGCCCAGTTCAACAGGGTCTCCCACCTGTTTGAGATCCGTGAAGTTGATGCCTTTGACGGTCCGTCCGCCGAGAATGTCGAGGCATGGGATTATCCTTTTCGCAAGCATAGTTCAAGTTCTTTCAGGGTTATGCGTCCTTCGTACAGGGCTTTCCCGACAATGACGCTTCTAAGTCCGTAGCGGTCGAGATCGGCTATGTCCTTCATGCACGAAATGCCTCCGCTTACCGTTATTTCCACATTCGGAAAACTCTTCTGCAGGTCGGCATAAAATCTTGCCGAAGGTCCGCAAAGCATCCCGTCGCGTGAAATGTCGGTGCAGATGACCTGAGACAGGCCCTGCGGGAGGAACTGTCCTATAAGTTCCGTGGCTGAGAGCGTCGTTTTCTCCAGCCAGCCGTGGATGGCCGCCGCTCCGTCTCGGATGTCCGCTCCGAGTATCAGCCGCTCAGGCCCGAATTCCGTGAGCCATTCGGCGAATTTCTCGGGTTCGCGGACCGCTATGCTGCCGCAGATGGCACGGGACGCTCCGGCGTCAAAAACGCTGCGCAACGCCTCACGGCTTTTGATGCCTCCTCCGTACTGCACTTCCAGTTTCGTGTGCGATGCCACACGTTCCAACACCGCGAGGTTGCGTGGCTCCGATGCTTTGGCACCGTCGAGATCGACCATGTGCAGACGGCGGACGCCTGCCTCTTCGAAGCGCAGTGCGGCTTCGAGAGGGTCGCGGAAGTAGGTCTTGCGGCTGGCATAGTCGCCCTGTGTCAGACGGACGCACTGACCGCCGATGATGTCCGTAGCCGGTATGATTTCAATCATGATGTCAGAGATTTAGAAAATTCCGTAAGATATGCGCCCCTTCCCGTCCGCTCTTTTCGGGGTGGAACTGCGTGCCGAAGAAGTTGTTGCGGGAGAGGGCTGCACTGAACGTGACACCGTAGCTGGTTTCGGCGGCAGTGGCCGCGCAGAGTTCGGCGGCGAAGGAATGTACGAAGTAGACGTAGCTGTTTTCTTCTATCCCGTTGAACAGGGCTGTGCGAAGTCCCGAAACTGTATCCCAGCCCACGTGTGGGACTTTAATCTGTTCTTCCGCGGAGGAATGTGCCGGAATCCGGCGCACTTTTGCCGGAAAAATTCCCATGCAGCGGGCGTTTCCTTCTTCGCTTTCCATGCACATCAGCTGCATTCCTATGCAGATGCCCAGTACCGGTTGCGTGAGCGTGGGAATAAGGGTATCAAGTCCCCGTTCACGGAGCTTTGTCATGGCGGACGAGGCTTCTCCCACGCCCGGCAGAATCACTTTGTCGGAGCTGCGCAGCAGAGCCGGATCGGCTGTGAGGGTGAATTCCGCCCCGGCCCGATGCAGTGCGTCGGCAACTGAACGGAGGTTGCCCGTATCGTAATCGACTACCGCTATCATAGGACTCCTTTGCTGCTTGGAATGTCGTAGCCGAAGCCCTGCCGGCACACGGCCATGCGCAGGGCACGGGCGAATGCTTTGAAAATGGCCTCCGCTTTGTGGTGTTCATTGTCCCCGCGGGCCGATATCTGGAGGTTGCACCGTGCGGCACATGCGAGGGAGTGGAAGAAGTGGCGGAACATCTCGGTCGGAACATCACCTATCCTCTCACGTCGGAACTCCGCATCCCATTCAAAGTCAATGCGTCCTCCGAAGTCGAGAAGCACCATGGCACGGCAGTCGTCCATCGGCAGTGCGAATCCGTAGCGGGCGATCCCGGCTTTGGACCCCAATGCACGGTCGATGGCTTCGCCCAGAGTGATTGCCACGTCTTCCATGGTGTGATGTTCGTCCACGTCCAGGTCGCCTTTGGCGTCCACTGCCAGTGACACTCCTCCGTGGTGGGAGATCTGTTCGAGCATGTGGTCGAGAAAGCGAAGTCCGGTGGAAATGTTCCCGTTAAAATTCCCGCGTCCGTCGAGATCCAGCCTGACGGTAACCTGTGTTTCGCGGGTTATGCGCCTTACCTCCACCCGGCGTTCCCCGCGACGTATGAATTCGGCGATTTCTGCCCATGAACCGCTTATCAGCGCACATGAGTCTGAAACCCCTGCTTCTTCAGCCATCCTGCGTCCTTTCTCTACCGGTGCCAGCAGGATGCCGCGGGCTCCGAGATTGCGTGCAAGAAGCATGTCGGTTACGCGGTCTCCGATGACGTAGCTGCCGCGGAGGTCATAGCTTCCGTCGGTATAGCGGCCGAACATCCCGGTTCCCGGCTTGCGGGTTAAGGTCTTTTCTTGCGGAAAACTGCGGTCTATCAGCTGATCATTGAACACGACTCCCTCACCGCGAAGCGTCGAGAGCATCTTTTCGTGAGCCGGCCGGAAGTTTCCCTCGGGAAAAGAAGGCGTTCCCAATCCGTCCTGGTTGGTGGCCAGCACCATGTCGAATCCGAGGCCGGACAGGGATTTCAGCGCGGAGATTGCTCCGGGGACGAACTCGAGTTTTTCCAGACTGTCTATCTGCTCGTCCGCGGGTTCGGCAATGATAGTGCCGTCTCGGTCTATGAATAAGGCTTTTTTCATAAGGCAAATTTTTTAACTGTTTTCAACATCCGGTCATTCTCCTCCGGGCGTCCTATGGTGATGCGCAGACATCCTTCGCATCCGGGAATGCGCGAGCGGTTGCGGACAATGACACCGGCGGCAATCAGCGCATCGTACAGGCGGTCAGGCTCGGACGTGCGTGCCAGCACGAAATTGGCTTCCGAAGGATAAACCTCCAGAATGGCCGGGCAGGCCGTAAGCTCTTGTGCGACTCGGGTCCGTTCTGCGCGGATTACGGCCACTTGCGGGGCTATGCAGGATGAAAGACGTCCGATGGCGGCGGACTGTGTCAGACTGCTGATGTTGTAGGGGTATTTGACACGGGCGAAGAGTTCCGTGACGGAGGGCGATGCAAAGGCCAGTCCCAGGCGCAGGCCGGCCATTCCCCATGCTTTAGACAGGGTCTGAAGAATGATCAGGTTCTCAAACTCGCCATGCCGTGCAAGAAATCCCGGTCCGGATGCGAAGTCTATGTAGGCTTCATCGAGCACGACCATGCCGTCGAAACGGCGGATGAGCATTTCTATGTCGGATGCAGGAAAAGCATTGCCCGTGGGGTTGTTGGGGGAACAGAGCCACATAAGTTTGGTATGGACGTCGGCTGCATCCAGGAGTTCCTCCACAGGAAGCGAATACTTCTTGCCGAGCCGGACTTCGCGCATTTCGACATCGTTGATTTCAGCGGCGACGCGGTACATGCCGTAGGTCGGGGCGATTGAAACCGCATTATCTGTTCCCGGACGGCAGAAGATGCGGTAGGTGAGGTCAATGGCCTCGTCGCTGCCGTTGTCGATGAAGATCTCTTCTTCACGTACGCCCTTAAGTTCGGCTATACGCTTTTTGAGTTCTTCCTGCCGCGGATCGGGATATCGGTTGACACCGTTGTCGTAGGGGTTTTCGTTGGCATCGAGCCATGCCGATATCTCCCCGCCGGAATATTCGTCACGGGCTGTGGAATATGGCCTGAGTGCCAGAATGTTGGGGCGTACGAGCTGCTCAAGGGTCTTCATAGGCTTTCTTTTTTCAGGCGGATGCGTACTGCTTCCGCATGTGCTCCCAGTCCTTCGGCTTCGGCCATGGCAATGATTGACGGGGCAAGAGCTGCAAGCCCGTCGCGAGTGAGTTCCTGACAGGTGATTCTGTGCATGAACGATTCGGTGTTGACACCGCTCCAGGCTCTTGCCAGTCCGCCTGTGGGCAGAGTATGGTTGGTGCCGGAGGCGTAGTCGCCGGCGCTTTCAGGAGACCACGGGCCTATGAATATGCTGCCTGCGGCGGTAATCTGCGCAGCGACCTCCCTGGCATCACGCATGGATACGATAAGATGTTCCGGGGCATAGGCATCGGCGAATTCTATCATCTTTTCGCGGCTGTCGAACACTACGATGCGGCTCTGGCGGAGGGCTTCGCGTACGGTGCCGGCACGTTGCAGCCGCCGAATCTGTTCTTCAACGGACTTTATGGTGTCTCGGGCGAAGCGTTCCGAGGAGCATACCAGCATTGCCTGGCTGTCTCCTCCGTGCTCGGCCTGAGAAAGCAGATCGGCGGCGACGAAAGCGGGGGATGCTCCGTCATCGGCAAGCACGAGTACTTCAGAAGGGCCTGCAGGGAGGTCGATGGCCACACCGTCGGCACTGATCAGCTGCTTTGCTTTCGTGACGTAGCGGTTGCCGGGGCCGAAAATCTTGTCCGCACGGGGTATGCTGTCCGTGCCATATGCCATTGCAGCTATCGCCTGTGCACCGCCCGCCGTGTAGATGCGGTCCACGCCGCACAAGTCTGCGGTGTAGAGAATTTCAGGCGCCACACTTCCGTCTGTGCGGGCTGGAGTGCATAGGATGACTTCCCGACATCCCGCTATACGGGCCGGGACGGCCAGCATCAGCACTGTGGAGAACAGCGGGGCTTTTCCTCCGGGGATGTAAAGCCCCACACGCCTTATGGGAAGAGAGCGCTGCGAGCATCTTACGCCCGGTATGGTTTCGATGTCGACTTCCCGAGGCAGCTGTGCACGATGGAAGGCTTCTATGTTTTTCTTGGCCGTGCCGATGGCTTCTTTCAATGCCTCCGGCAAGTGTGACGCGGCGGCTATGCGTTCTGCGGAGGATACTTCGAAAGTCCCGCAGTCGCGGCCTTCTATGCGCCGGGTGATGTCGCGCAGTGCACGGTCGCCTCCGGAACGCACTTCGTTGATGATTGTGGCCACCTGCCGCGTGATTTCTTCATCGCTGCGCCTGCAGCGTTCCGTCAGGGCCTTCCATGATGAACGTTCAGGGTTGAGGAAGATGTCCATGGTTTCCATATCTTTTTCTTTTTATCGTATGATATTTTCGAGGGCCAGAACAAGTATTCCTTCGGCTCCGATTTCCTTAAGACGTTCGATGCGCTCCCAAAGCTGATCCTGTGCGATTACCGAATGGATTGAGCACCAGCCCTCCTGAGCCAGGGGGAGTACGGTAGGGCTGCGCATGCCGGGGAGAAGGCGGATGGCATCGTCCAGCTTCTCTTTCGGAATGTTCATCAGCACATATTTCATCCCGCGGCTGTCAATGACCGAGTTGAAGCGGAAAGTAAGCTGTTCCAGCTCCCTGCGCCTGTCTCTTTCAAGCCCCGGGCAGGCGATGAGTACCGCTTCGGAGAAGAAAACCTTCTCAACCTCCGTGAGTCCGTTCGAAATGAGAGTCCCTCCCGAAGATACGATGTCGAAGATGGCATCTGCCATACCCGCTGCCGGGGCTATCTCCACCGACCCCTCGATGGTGTGAATCTCTGCTTCTATGCCGTGGTCGGCAAAGTAGCGTGCAAGAATGTTGGGGTAGGATGTGGCGATGCGTTTGCCTTGGAAAAAACCGAGGCCCTCATAGTGTACAGACTTGGGTACCGCCAGCGAGATGCGGCAGTCTCCGAATCCGAGTCCCATGACTTTTTCTACATTGAACCCCTTCTCCGCTACTTCATTCAGGCCCACGATGCCGGCATCGGCGACTCCCGTTGCCACTACCTGAGGGATGTCATCGTCACGCAGGTAGAGGACTTCCATCGGAAATCCGTCTGCGCGGGAAATGAGTTTGCGTTTGCTTTCTCCTATGCAGATGCCTGCTTCAGAGAGCATGTTCATACTCTGTTCGTTGAGTCTGCCTTTGGCTTGGATTGCTATTCTAAGCATGTTCGGTGTTTTGTTTGTTTTGTTCGTGACACCCGCCTGCAAGCCCGGCAAAAAGAAAAAAGCCCGCCCGCAGGGGGTGAGCTTCATATAATTGCGTTGTTTCACATATACACGATCGGCCTACCCCTCTGTAAAGCGGTGATGGTGATGATGTATATGGTTGAAAATCGTCATATTCTTGTTGTTCGGCTGCAAATATTGCGAATCATTTCGGGAAAAACAAGAAAGATCAGAAAAAACTTTCCGCTGCGCCCGCAAAGTGAATCATGCGGAGTACGAGGAACAGTATTGTCTTTCTCATCTTCATCCGTTCAATAATTCTTCTGCGTCTTGTCCCGGAAGGCTGGTGTGCATCCCGAGCTTTCCGGCAGTTTCAAGATTGGCGGGAGAATCATCTATGAACAGACATTCGGAGGGATTGAGACCGTAGCGGTCGAAAAGAATGCGGTACAGCTTGGGGTCCGGTTTTATGCATTTCTCCACACCGGACACCACTATGCCGTCGAACAGTTTGAAGAAATCATACTTCCGCATGACTCTGGGCAAAGTCTCCGCCGACCAGTTGGTGAGGCCGTAAATTCCGTATCCGTCCTTCTTGCATTTTTTCAGAAGATCCACGTTCCGTTCTATGGCTCCGCCGATCATTTCGTCCCAGCGGGAGAAATAGATTCCGATCGCTTCGGAGTATTCCGGATGTTCGGCTTTGAGCCGGGCCACGGCTTCCGCGAAAGGGCGTCCGGCATCCTGAAGGGCATTCCACTGCGGAGTGCAGATGTCGGAGAGGAAATACTCCATTTCCTCTTCCGTCTTGAAGTACTTTCTGTAAAGGTGGCGTGGGTTCCAGTCAATGAGAACGCCGCCGAAATCGAATACGATATTTTTTATATTTTTGTCGAGCATAAATCTTGGGCCTTTGACGGCAAATATAGTTTTTTCCATGGATAAAGAAGATGAAGGCAAGGACATACATAGCCATAGATCTTAAATCTTTCTATGCGTCTGTCGAATGCGCTGACAGAGGCTTGGATCCGTTGACCTCCAACCTTGTGGTGGCCGATCTGTCCAGAACGGAGAAGACTATCTGCCTTGCCGTCTCCCCTTCGCTGAAGGCGTACGGAATCCCTGGCCGGGCGCGTCTTTTCGAGGTCGTCTCCAAAGTCCGTGAAATAAACAAAGCCCGCGTCAAGGCCTTGCGGGGCGGGTGTTTCAGCGGAGAAAGCACGGACAGCACGGAACTCGCCGGGAATCCCTCCCTGAAACTGGGTTTCATCGTGGCCACGCCGAGGATGGCCCGTTACATGGAGGTGAGCGGACGAGTATATTCCGTGTATCTCAAATATGTAGCTCCGGAAGACATCCATGTCTACTCGGTGGATGAGGTGTTCATGGATGTTACGGAATACCTGCCGGTTTATGCCTGCACACCGCATGAACTTGCGATAAAGATGATCAGGGACGTACTCAAGACTACCGGCATAACGGCTACCGCCGGGATAGGGACGAACATGTATCTGGCAAAGGTGGCCATGGACATAGAAGCGAAGCATCAGAAGGCTGACTCTGACGGAGTGAGGATAGCGGAGCTTGACGAGATGTCCTACAGGGAAAAGCTTTGGGACCATGTGCCGCTGACGGATTTCTGGAGAGTCGGCAGGGGGACGGCTGCCAGGCTTGAGGCTGTGGGGATCAAGACCATGGGAGACATAGCCTTGTGCTCCGAAAATCCGGACTGGGAATCTTGGTTCTACAAGGAGTTCGGGGTGAACGCAGAGCTTCTCATAGACCACGCATGGGGATGGGAACCTTGCGGCATGAAGGATGTGAAGGCGTACAGGCCTCAGTCATCGAGTCTCGGCATCGGACAGGTCCTGCAGAAGCCTTTCTCCTTCGGTCAGGGTCGGGTCGCGCTGCTGGAAATGGCGGATTCACTTTCGCTCGAACTGGTGGAGAAGCGTCTTCTGGCCGGACAGGTCATAGTATATGTCGGATACGATAGCGCCGGTGCGTCTGTTTACTCCGGCCCGTCCGCAGTGGACTATTATGGCAGGAAGGTTCCCGCCCCGGCCCATGGATCGATACGTCTCGACTGCAAGACCTCTTCTACGAGAATCATCTCCTCGGCTGCGGCCGGTCTTTATGACCGTCTGGTAAATCCGGGGCTGCATGTGCGGAGGCTCAACATCACCGCTGCCGAGGTGGAAAAAGAGGAAGATGCCGTCGTGCAGCCGGTTCTGGACCTTTTCAGCGGGAATGAAGATCCTGAAAGGGAACGCCGCAGGCAGGAGGCCATAATCAGCATCAAAAAGAAGTTCGGCAAGAACTCCATATTGAAAGGCCTTGATTTTGAGGACGGTGCCACGGCCAGGGAGAGGAACATGCAGATAGGAGGGCATAAGGCATGAGCGTGGACAAGTACAGGGACATCATGGAACACGGGCATCACGTGTCTGTACTGCATCCGCGCATGTCCATGCCTTCAAGGGCGGCCCAGTTTTCCCCTTTCGCTGCGCTGTCTGGCTACGAAGATGTGCTCGGAGAAGAGGGAAGGCTGACCGAAGAACGCATTTTCCTTGCCGAGGACGAGAAGCATGAGCTGGATCTCAGGCTGCGCTCTCTTGCCGGAAAGGAAAAGGTGAGCGTGACCTTTTTCAGGGAGGACGGACGGAAAGCGGGAGGGGCTTACGTTACGTTTATGGGCATCGTCAAAAGCTTCGACACCGCCGGTGCTGAAATAGTTTTTACGGACGGCACCCGCATATCCGCCGATTCCGTCGTCAGTCTCGATGCGGTGCCGGAGCGGCCGCTTTAGCCGAGGACTACATCCGGCAGCATCATGAGCTCGAAGCCTAACGCAAATCCTATGGTGGACAGATTGCTGTGTTCCCCTTCGCTTGCTTCCGGCATCTCTTCTTTCATGAAGAACACGAAAACGGAACCCGTGGCGTAGCCGCGTCCTTGCATTTGTCTTAAGCGGAATATATATTTGCCATTATGAAAAAAACTTTGTTGACGGCTTTCGGCACCATCATTCTTGCCGTTTTGCCATTTATGTGTTTCGCCGACGGAAAGGCGGACAGTGTGAGGGCTGTCGTAGCGGCAGACAGAATGTATGCGTCCGGGCTTGACCGGATATATGAGGCTCCGGTTGAAAAATCCGCAGCTCCGGAAGGCTGGGAGTGTTTCTATGTCTCCCATTACGGCAGGCATGGTTCCCGTTATGCTTACACCGGTGCGGCATACACTTCCTTTATGGAGGTCCTGCGCAAAGGTGCCGCAGACGGCAATCTGACGTCATACGGACATGAAACCCTGGACAGTCTGGAGCATCTTTACCCGAGAGTCAAGTACAGGGTCGGAAATCTGACCCGCAAGGGATGGAACCAGCACATTTCCATTGCACGCAACATGGTGCAGGGAAATCCGTCGGCTTTCGGAGAAGGAAGCAGGATCGATGCCGTGCCGTCGAATTCCCCCAGGGCGATAGTCAGCATGGGTGCGTTCTGCATAGAAGCCGGACGGCAGGCCCCGAAGGCTGACATCTACGAGCATCAGGGCCTATATGAACTTCAGGCCACATCTCCGAACATGGGAGAGAATCCTCTTGTCCTGACCGGGGCGGAGACGTCGAATCCATATCCCGTTTCAGTTTCCGACATGTTCCTGAGCGTCCTTCCGGACTATCTCACGGTTCTCGGCAGATTTTTTACTCTGCCCGGTAAGGTTTCTTCATATATCTCTGTCGACGGCGCGGACGAAGCCGATGTCATGTTCTGGCTGTTTGACTGCATGTACATGCTTGAAGCAGGTCAGTACAGTCTTGATTTCGAGTGGACGGTACCGCAGATCTTTTCTGACGACGAGTTCGCCCGGATGTGGGAGGCTGACAACTACAGCCGTTTTGACGAATACATCCGCTACAAGACTCCGTGCTGTTCCGTGTTGCTGGACTTCGTGGACAAGGCCGACGGAAGGGTCGCATCCGGCGAGAGAGGGGCCGATCTCCGTTTCGGCCATGACCATGTGCTGATGACCTTGCTGATGCTTGCCGACATAGACGGTTTCGATGAATTCCCCGGGAAGGCCGAGGATCTTCCGGCCGTATTCCAGACGTACAAATCTCCCATGGCCGGCAATATACAGCTTCTGTTCTACCGCCCTGTGGACGGTGTTGCCGCTCCGGTTTCTTCGTCAGGTTCTACTCAGTCCAGCTCAGGCCGCTCTCTTTCGACCGGATCTTCTCAGCCGGGATCAGCCGGCTCGGAGATCAAGGTGCGTCTGCTTCTGAACGAAGCCCCGGCCGCCTTCCCTTCTTTGCGTAAAGATGCCGACGGGTGCTATCTGTGGTCGGATGTCCGCACCTATCTGCTCGACCGCATCTCACGCTATGTGCGACTGCCGCGTTGAAGCTCGGATGTAGTGAAAATGATGAAAAAAGTGTAATTTTGCGATGCAGAGCAAAATTGGCATATGGGTAAACTGAACGGCAGCATATCATGTGGCCTGCTCCTTAAATTCAAATAGAACCGTGCGAGGCACTCCTTAAACATGAGCAGACGGACGACACGACCGTTTCCGTCCCGGGAATGGAGGAATGGTCACTAACGTCTGGTGGAAGTCAATAATGGCAATAATGGCCTCCGGCGGTGCACCAGAATCTTCATTTTGATGCACCCTCGCATTGTTTGAATTTTGACCATGTTCCCGACTTTTTGCGGGCAGCGAAGCCTAAGTTTCACCAGTGTTTCGCCAATTAAAACAAGTAACCCCACAAGTGCTTTATTTTCAGCGACTTATGGGGTTTCTTGGTGACTCCTATAGGATTCAAACCTATAACCTTTTGATCCGTAGTCAAATGCTCTATTCAGTTGAGCTAAGGAGCCGTTTCGGACGACTGTCCGTTATTTTTAGCTGTTCTCCTCTTCCTTCAGGAGATTGCTTCTCTTCTCTTTGATTCTTGCCTTCTTACCGGAAAGGTTTCTGAGGTAGAAGATTCTTGCTCTGCGAACCTTACCGACTTTGTTGAGCTCTATGGAGTCGATGAAAGGGGACTGGACAGGGAAAATTCTTTCAACACCTATTCCGCCTGAAACTTTGCGGACTGTGAAGGTCTTGGTGAAGGCTGAACCTCCGCTGATCTGTATCACGACTCCTCTGAACTTCTGAAGTCTCTCCTTGTCACCCTCCTTGATTCTGTAGGTAACCGTTACGGTATCTCCGGCCTTGAAGCTCGGATATGACGCTGCCTTCTCGTTTTCGAAAGACTGCTGTACAAGTTTAATCAAATCCATGTTCTTGTGTTTTAATAGCGCAACGTTACCTTTAAAAAACGAATCGTAAGAGGTTGCTTTTTGTTCGGACTGCAAATGTACGAATTAATTTCTTTATTCCAAAGAAATGTTGGAAAACTCAGAAATTTTCCGACATTTTCTGAAAAAGAGCCTTGTCGTCTCGGCTCGGGTCCGGAACAAAAGAGGAACTGTATCTCATGCCTTCCAAGGTTTCCTTTTCAGACCTGGACAACTTCTTCGGAATCCATACAAGCACCTTTACATACAGGTCTCCTGTGCCGCTGCCGTATCCTTTGACGGATGGCAGACCTTTGCCTCTGAGTTTGAGCACGGTGCCTGACTGGGTACCGGGCTCTACCTTGAGCTTCACCGGGCCGTCCAGGCACGGGACGGTAATCTCCGTGCCGAGTATGGCGTCGGTGACGGAAATCACCCTTGTGTAGAACAGATTGTTGCCGTCTCTCTTGAGCTCCCTGTGCGGAATCTCCTCAATCACGATGAGAAGATCACCGTTCACTCCGTTGTTCCGTGCGGCGTGCCCTTCACCTTTTACGGTAAGCTGCATGCCATCTTCCACGCCTGCCGGAATGGTGACCCTTACGGTCGCCTTTTTCCTTACCAGGCCGGTCCCGCCGCAGTTACGGCAGGCGTTCTTGATGATTCTGCCTTCTCCGTTGCAGTTCGAGCAGGTAGTGTAGGTCACCGTCCTGCCGAAGAAACTGTTGACGACTCTCTGCTCCTGGCCTGTTCCATGGCATTTGGGGCAGGTCTGGATGTCGGAAGCGTTTTTTGCGCCCTTGCCCCCGCATTCCGGACAAGGTTCGTTTCTCTCTATCGTGACATCTTTGGAAACTCCGGTGGCTATTTCTTCAAGGGAAAGGCGCACCCGGGTGCGGATGTCCCTCCCTCTGTATACACGCTGCTGACTGCCGGAACCGCTGCCGGAACCTCCGCCGAAGCCTCCGAAACCGCCGAAGCCTCCGAAACCGCCGTTTCCGCCTCCGAACAGGTCGTTGAGAATGTCGTTGAGGTTGCCGAAGCCTCCGCTGAAGTCGAAACCGCCTCCTCCTGAAGGTCCTTCGCCCAGTCCGGAAAAACCGAACTTGTCGTATTTCGCCCTCTTGTCAGGGTCGCTCAGCACGGAATAGGCCTCGGATGCTTCCTTGAACTTCTCCTCCGCGGTTTTCTTCTCCTCATCGGTACCTTCCACCCAACGGTCAGGATGCCATTTCAGAGCGGCCTTCCTGTATGCCGACTTGATTTCATCTGCCGTGGCGCTCTTCTGAATGCCGAGCACCTCGTAGTAATCTCTCTTATCTGCCATAATTAAATCCCCACAACAACTTTAGCATGTCTGAGAACCTTGCCGTTGAGAAGGTATCCTGTGGAAATGACGTCATAGACCAGACCTTTTTTGTCCTTTTCCTCAACTGGAAGCTGAGCGACGGCATCGTGAAAGTCGGTGTCGAATTTCTTGCCTTTCGCTTCTATCACTTCAAGTCCCTTGGTCTTGAGATAGGCCATGAGCTTGTTGTAGATGAGATTTGTGCCTTCCTTGGCGGCTTCGTCTCCGGACTTGGAGAGCATCTCCAACGCCCTTTCGCAATCGTCGAGAACGGGCAGCAGTCCCTTTATGGTGTCTTCAGCCGCCGTATTGATCAGATTCAGCCTGTCCTCGGCACTGTGCCTCCGGAGGTTCTCGAAATCGGCCATCAGTCTGAGATAGTCGTTCTTGTCGGCGGCAATCTTTTCCCTGGCCTGTGCAAGCTCTTTTTCAAGCTTCTCTATCTTTTCAGCAGTCTTTTCGGCCTGTTTCTCATCCTTTTCATGATGTTTTGCATCCTTTTCGGCCTGTTTCTCAACCTTTTCAGACTGTTTCCCGCCGTTTTTCTGGCCGGGCTTGTCCTCTTTGCACCCGTTATCTCCGGTTTTCACCGTTTCTGACTTTTCGTCATGACGGGTCTTTTCTTCCTGCGCATCCGCGCCTTTTATATTTTTGTTATCTTCCATGATTTCACGGTCTTAAAATAAAACACGGATACATGTCCCGCAAAATGTCTGCCACCGGCAGGATGCTGACATTATGTCACGAGTCCAGTTCCGACAGTTCAAGCCAACGCATCTCTTTTTCGTCTATGAGCCTGCAGATTTCTCCGAATCTAACGGATGCTTCCCTCAGCTTGTCAGACTGGGTTTCTCCGCCGCTGAGGGCAGTTTCCAGCTCCTTTTTTTCTGTGTTGAGCTTCTCCAGTTCGGCGTCCAGACTTTCCAGTTCTTTCTTTTCCCTGTAGCTCAGCTTTTTTTTCTTGGGAGGGGCATCCGGAGCCGTCCTCTCTTTTGCGGTGTCTGCCTTTGACGCACGCTCCCTGCTCCGTTCCGCTGCCCGCAGGTCGATCATGTACTGCCGGTACTGGCTGTAGTCTCCGATGAAATCCTTTATGTTGCCGCCGCCTGTGAAAACGAGAAGGTGGTCGGCCAGCCTGTCAAGAAAATGCCTGTCATGGGAGATGATGATGAGGGTGCCCGTGTATTCTTTAAGGTACTCTTCCAGCACGTTCAGCGTGACTATGTCCAGGTCGTTGGTCGGTTCGTCCAGTATCAGCACGTTAGGTTGTGAGTTGAGGACTGTCAGAAGGTAGAGCCTTCGCTTCTCTCCGCCGGAAAGCCTTGAAACTTTGCTGTTAAGCATTTCGTGGGGAAACAGGAAACGCGAGAGCAGCCTGGTGTCGTTCACTGTCTGGAGAACTGTCTGGTCTTCCTCGAACTTCATTCCGCTCTGTCTGTAATAGCCTATGCGCAGTGATTCACCGCGTTCTATGGAGCCAGAGAAGACTCCTTCTCCGCCTTGCGGCATATTGCCGCTGATAAGATTGATGAACGTGGTCTTTCCCACGCCGTTGCCGCCGACTATGCCCACTCTTTCACCCCTTTGGAAATTGTAGGTGAAATGGGAAACGCAGCATTTGTCCCCGTAGCTGAAGCACACGTCCTTGCAGTTTATTATCTTGGTGCCCAGCCTTGAGCCGCGGCTCATGTCTCCGAGGTCAAGCTGCCGGGATACATAGACGTCCTCCGCCCTTTCTTTCAGCTCGTAGAAGGCGTCCTTACGGTATTTCGCCTTTCCGCTCCTGGCACAGGGCGAGCTCCGCATCCATTCAAGTTCACGCCGCAGTATGTTCCTGACCTTGTCCGTGTTGGCGTTGTAATTGTCAATTCTTTCCTGTCTTTTCTCCAGATAGTTCCGGTAGTCTCCTCTGTAGGTGTAGATCCTGCCCCTGTCCAGTTCCATGACGGTATTGCACACATGGTCAAGAAAGTAGCGGTCATGGGTGACCATGAGCAGTGTGCAGCGCGAGCGGCTCAGGTAATCTTCCAGAAACTCTATGGCATCTATGTCCAGATGGTTGGTCGGCTCGTCCATGATGAAGAAATCGGCCTCTGAGGAGAGCATCTGCGCAAGGGCGACTCTCTTCACTTCTCCTCCCGAAAGATTCCGCATGGGAGCGCCGAAGTCCGGAAGGCCGAAACTTGTGAGCAGCTGTTTGACCTTCAGTTCCCAGCTGAACAGTCTTTCCGGAGACATCCCTTTTGTGAAAGCGGAAGACGAGTCCTCAATCTGGGCCAGAATCCCTTTGTCCGGATCGAAGGAGTATTCCTGCTCCAGAAAAGCGATTCTTATGTCTTTGAGAAAAGTGATCTTACCGCCGCTGTCCGATTTGTCCTTGCCGGCGAGAATGCGGAGCAGGGAAGTCTTTCCGCTGCCGTTGGGCGCTATCAGGGCTATCTTGTCTCCTTCATTCACATTGAATCCTATGTCGGAGAACAGAACCTTAGGACCGTAGGATTTTGATATGTTTTCGATTTGCAGGTAGCTTGCCATAAAACTTATCTGAAAAAGCGGTCGACTTCCTTCACTGCCTCGGGGAGCGCGAACACGGCCACCCTGTCATAGGCCTCGATCTGAGTGTCACCTACGGCTATGAAGGAATCGTTGCCCCTGATGACTCCGCCTATGATGGCGTCTTTGGGAAATCCCATGTCCTTCAGCGGACAGGACGTTATCTTGCTGCCGGGGGCTACGATATACTCCATGACCTCGGCATTGGTACCGCTCATGTATTTGACGAAACGGACTTTGTTGCTCAAAGTCATTTTGAAGATCTTGCCGGCCGTTATCATCTTTTTGTTGATTACCGAATCCACCCCGAGCTCTTCCGCGAGACCGATGTATTCCAGATTTTCCACCTCGGCTACGGTTCTCGGCACTCCGAACCTTTTGGCAACGACACAGGCGAGGACGTTTTCTTCATCGTTGTCGGTGACGGCCACGAACGCGTCCATGTCCTTGATGCCTTCCTCCAGCAGAAAATCGGAATTTCTTGCGTCTCCGTTGATGATGTCCACATTGGACGCGGACCGTCCGTTGAGCTCCTCGCACCTGCTCCGGTCAGGATCTATCAGTTTTATATGGTCGATGTCCTTGGACAGCTTGGCCGCGACCATCTCGCCTATCCTGCCGCCTCCGACAATCATCAGTTTGTTAACCTCTATGTTGCTTTTGCCCAGAAAGGTCATTATCTCGGAAATGCCTTCACGTTTGGATATGATGAACACCAGGTCGTGGTATTTGAATTTGGTGTCGAATTTCGGCATGATGGTGCGTTCATCCCTGGAAACGGCCACCACCCTGAACTGCAGGTCATCGGTATGCAGAGTCCGGGAAAATTCAGCCAGATTCATGTCCAGCAGGGGTGAGTCTTCTTCAAGCTTGAACACTGCCATCTGGAGTTTGCCGCGTGCGAAATCCATGGATTCCGTGGATGCGGTGCGTTTCAGGAGGTCGGCAATCTCATC
>CAYWPV010000008.1:0-28819 GCA_964460265.1 uncultured Muribaculaceae bacterium
CCTATCGCCATGGCTTCGGCCCCTTTCTCGAGAGAAGCGGATTCCACGGCGATTTCCGCGACATGGATGCGGTCGAACCAGTTGGTGACTTTCCCGCAGTAGACCTTCTTCCTGCCGGCCTGGCTGCCGTAGACGTCGCTCCATTCCCCCAGTCTTGCACCGAGATAATATCCGTCCCAGAAACCGCGGTTGAACACTTCCGCCAGTCCGGCCTTCAGCTTTGCGGTGAGCTCGGGGGTGTATCTTCCTTCGCACACGGCATCCGCCGCCGCCCTGTAGCATTGGGCACAGCGTTTCACGTATTCGGCGGAACGTGCCCTGCCCTCTATCTTGAACACCTTCACGCCCGCGTCTATGAACTTGTCCATGAATTCAATGGTGCACAGGTCCTTGGGCGACATAATGTATTTGTTGTCTATCTGGAGCTTGTTTCCTGTTTCAAGGTCGGTTACTTCATATCCCCTGCGGCATATCTGGTAACATTCACCTCTGTTGGCGGACGCTCCGTAGGCATGGAGACTGAGGTAGCATTTGCCGGAGATCGCCATGCAGAAGGCTCCGTGCGCGAACATTTCTATCCTGACCGGTCTGCCTCCCGGACCTTTGACCCCTTCGGAGACTATCTGCTCGTGTATGCGCTTCACCTGGGACAGATTCAGCTCCCTCGCAAGGACGACCACGTCTGCGTAGGCCGAATAGAACTTGAGTGCTTCGAAATTCGATATGCTCAGCTGAGTGGAGATGTGCACTTCCATGCCTATCTTCCTGCAGTAGGTGATGGCCGCCATGTCGGAAGCTATGACCGCGTCTACACCGGCTTTTTTTGCCGCATCGAGAACCTCGTGTGCAGGAATGATGTCTTCCTCGTACAGTACTATGTTGAGCGTCATGTACGATTTGACCCCGGCTTCCCGGCATATCCTCACGATTTCCGGCAGATCCTCCGCAGCGAAATTGTTCGCCGAATGCGAGCGCATGTTCAGACGGCCGACACCGAAATATACGGAATCCGCCCCGCCTTCTATGGCAGCCGTCAGGCATTTGAAATTGCCTGCGGGGGCCATGATTTCAAGCTCTTTCCTGTCCATTGCAGCTTCAGAAAGTCCTGCCCACGAGCCTTGCGGCGTAGTCATGGAGACGCTGCATCTTTTCTCCGCTGCAGCTCTTCGCGGCAAACTCCAGAGCTTTTTCCGTCAGCCTCGCTATTTCAGCCTTGGCGGCATCCTTCACGTTTAGAGCCTCGTAGAAAGACTTGACCTTGTCTATTTTTTCTTTCTTCTGCGCGTCCGAGCCGGACGGGAGCGCAAGGGCGGCGAGCAGGGCTTCTTCCGTGTCCGGTTCCGCATTCTCGAGGGCATAGGTGGTAAGCCAGCATTTCTTGCCGTTGACTATGTCGCCTCCTATGGGTTTCCCGAACACTTTCTCGTCGCCGTATGCGTCCAGATAGTCGTCGGCGACCTGAAAAGCGAGCCCGAGACAGTATCCGTAGCTGTATAGATTTTCACAGTCCTCCTCAGGGGCCCCGGCAATCATCGCACCCATTTTTGCCGCGCAGGCAATCAGCACGCCGGTTTTAAGGCCTATCATTTTCATGTAGTCGCTCATGCTGACTTTTGGCACGCTCTCGAAATCCATGTCGAACTGCTGGCCTTCGCACACTTCCATGGCCGTGGAGGTGAAGAGTCCGAAAACCTGCGGCAGTTTGTCAGCCGGAGCCGCAGCTATCCTGCGGTAGCTTTCTATGCACATGACATCTCCGGAAAGAATCGCGGTGTCCTCTCCCCATTTCTTCCATACCGTGTCCACCTTTCTTCTGAGCGGGGAACGGTCCATTATGTCATCGTGTATGAGCGTGAAGCTGTGGAAGACCTCCAGTCCGCATGCAGGCTGGAGAATCGTGTCGTCCAGGCTGTCTCTGTACAGTGAGTATGTGAGCAGACACAGTCTCGGGCGGATTCTTTTTCCGCCTATGGCGATCATATATCTCAGAGGATCATAAAGGCCCGCCGGTTCTTTTTTGAATCTGGGATCTGCGAAGATATGTCCCAGAGCGTCTTCGATTTTCTGTTCGGAAAGCATGGGTTGTCAGTTGTTTTCACAAATATATCAAATTTATGAAATAACTTTCTTCTTCATCACTTTCCAGTTCAGGACAGGCAGTACAAAGGAAATCAGGCAGGAACATATCCAGAAAACGGCGACCGGGGTGAAATCGTAGTTGTCCCCGGCCCGCGAGCCGCCTATGAGGACTCCGCTGATTATGCCCTGCAGTCCGGCGGCGAAGTAGCTTGAAATGCCCACCACTCCCAAAGCGGCACCGGTGGCTTTTCTCGGCACTATGTCCAGAGCCATGATTCCTGCCACTATGCAGTAAAGCGCTGCAAGCGAGAGGCTTGCGACAGAAAGGAACACTACGTTCAGGACATAGCCGCCTCCGGTGAGCATGAACAGAGACATCGTGGCCAGGCAGACCGTCCCGCACAGGACCACCGGCTTCAGCCTGTTGCCTTTGAAGGCCTTGTCCGAAAGCCATCCGGCGAACACCGTACCGAGCACGCCTATTCCTTCGGAAAGTCCGATGATGAAGGTGGCGTTGGTGAGCGAATACCCCTTGGCCTTCTGCAGGAAGAATATGCCCCAGTTGGAAATGCCGTATTGGGTGATGTACACGAATGCGCTGGACAGGGCTATTATCCACACGGCGGGGTTACGCAGCACTGCTTTCTGCAATGCTTTGGTGGGCATGGACTCTTCTTTTCCGGCCTTCTCCCCGGACAGGGCCTGTATGGAGGGCAGCCCCTTGCTTTCGGGAGTGTCGGACACAAAGGCGAGGATCAGTCCGCAGCCTACTATTCCGGCTGCTGTGGCGAGGATAAATCCGTACTGCCATCCCAACCACAGCACCACGTGACCTATCAGAATCATGGACAGGAATTTGCCGAAATACGGAGTGGCGCAGAAGATGCTGTAGAACGTGCCTCTTCTGCTTAGAGGAAACCATCTGGATAGGCTGATGACTCCCGGAGGCGCTCCCATGGACTGGAACCATCCGTTCGATCCCCAGAGCACGGCGAAAATGATGAAAAGCAGAACGGAGGAGAATCCTGTCCAGCCTTGGAGCAGGCCTGTCAGTCCCATCACAAGATTGAGCGCCGCAGATATGAACAGTCCTGCCGCCATGAATCTTCGGATGTTGCAGTAGTCCGCAATGAAACCGTTGGTGAACTTGCCGAGCGCATAAACGAAAAGCAGGGCGGAATCTATTATCCCGATTTGTTCGGGAGTGAACACGTTCCCGTCTATCACGGGCTGTTTCACGACGCTGAGGGTCATGCGGCAGACGTAGAACAGGCAGTATGCCGCCGTGACGCCCCAGAAAGTCCTGGAACGCAGCCTTTTGTATTCTGAATCAACCTTTTCCTCCGGAACTTTGGATTCGGACGGCTTGCTGATTCTGAAATAGGAGTACAGACTCATCAGAATGTTTTTTGGAGCAAGCCATGATTCCGGCTTGACGCGGCAAATATAAACAGCGATTTTGTCATATCCGCCTGTTTACGGATTTTTTGACTGAAAACACGGTATAATAAAAACATATTCTCTTCGTTTTCGCCAGGTAGCATGCAACGTTGTTCTTGCCGGTACTCAGTTGGATGAGGATGCTGTTTTCTGCGCATAGTATGTGGTTTTATATGATAAAAGGGCACGGATGCGGTGCCGGAATCGGCTTTTTAGAACTATATTTGCAGGCATTTGGCAAATATATGATTTTGAGAGGTTCGGCCACTGTGATAAAAAATGCCGGCAGCCACTACATGCTGTCGGAGCTGCCGTCGTGGAAGCCGTTCCCGGCGATCCTCAAAGGAAAAGTAAGAATGAGCGGCAGCTCCTCCACCAATCCTGTCGCCGTGGGAGACAGAGTGGAGTGGACAGCGGAAGTCCCGGAAGGGCAGGGCACGGAAGCGGTGACTACCCTGAATCCCGCCGCCATCTCGGAAATACTGGACCGCAGAAACTACGTCATCCGCAAGTCCGCGAATCTCTCCCGACGGTCCCATGTGATAGCGGCCAACATCGACATGGCCTACATCGTGGTCACGCTGTACTTCCCCGAAATCAAGCTGCCTTTTCTGGACAGGATTCTGGTCATGTGCGGAGTTTACGGAGTGCCGGTTACAATCGTGCTGAACAAGATCGACCTTTACGGGACTGAAGCCGCTGAAGAAGTGGCCGATTTCGTGCAGATGTACAGGAACGCCGGCTATGAAGTACTGGAAACATCCGCCGTCACGGGGGTGGGGATTGACAGGCTTGCGGAAGAGAGTTCCGGCAAGGTCTGCCTTTTCTCCGGAGAATCGGGTACCGGCAAATCCAGCCTTGTAAAGGCTCTGGACCCTTCCCTGGAGCCCAAAATAGGAAAAATATCTGTAGCGCATCTGCAAGGCCGGCACACCACGTCGCTTTACGAGATGTACAGGACCTCCGGAGGCGCATACATAATAGACACTCCGGGACTTCGAGGCTTCGGCCTGGTGTCTCTGAATAAAGAGGAAATCTCCCTGTACTTCCCGGAGATGTTCAGAGTTTCCAATGATTGCAGGTTCTCTCCGTGCACCCATACCCATGAACCGGGTTGCGCAGTAAAGGAAGCCGTAGACAGAGGGGAAATCGACCCCCGGCGCTACAATTCCTATCTCGGCATGCTTGAAGAGGATGGAAAATTCAGATAATGAGACAAATAAACAGAGACATACTCCGGCTTGCCGGACCGAGCATCCTCGCCAACATCACCGTACCCTTCGTCGGCATGGTGGACATAGCAGTGGCGGGACATCTCGCGAGTTCTTTCTCCAACGCGACCCTTATCGGAGGCATATCTATAGGGACGATGCTGTTCGACCTCCTGTATTGGAATTTCGGGTTTCTCAGGGTGGGCACCGGAGGCATGACGGCCCAGGCATACGGACGGGGAGACCGCACAGAAAGCGCCCGCATCCTTTACAGGGGAGTTTCGCTGGCCATGATGATAGCCGCCGCGATTCTTGTTTTGCAGTGGATTTTCGTCAAGCTCGCATTCCTCGTCGTAGACTGTTCCCCGGAAGTGAAAGAACTGGCCCTGCGCTATTTCTTCATCCGCGTCTGGGCCGCTCCCGCCACCTTGAGCCTGTTCTCTTTCAAGGGCTGGTTCATAGGAATGCAGGACACGGTCAGTTCCATGGCCGTTGACCTGACCGTCAACGTGGTGAACATAGTCGCGAGCATAGTCCTTTCCCTCGGGATTCCCTCTGCCGGGTTCGGAGGACTGGGTTTTTCCGGCATAGCCTGGGGCACCGTAGCCGCCCAGTATTCCGGACTGCTTTATGCGTTGGGGATCTGCATCTTCAAATACGGTAAAGTCTTTTCAGGGGTGTCTCTGCCCAGTTCCCTCAAAGGTGCGCATCTGCGCAGATATGTGTCTGTCAGCGGAGACCTTTTCATACGTTCCGTCTGCCTGGTGATAGTCTATGTAGGATTTACCGTCATTTCCGCCAAGTTCGGGGATCTCCTTCTCGCCACAGGCTCCATAATGATGAAGCTGCTCATGCTGTTCTCATATTTCACAGACGGATTCGCTTATGCGGGAGAGGCCCTCACAGGCAAGTTCATAGGCATGAAAGACAAAGAGAATACCAGAGAGACCGTCAAGTGGACCTTCGTGTGGAGTTTCGGACTCGGACTGTTCTTCGTGCTCATATATTTCGTGTGCGGCGGCCCCATAGTGAGTCTGATGACCTCGGATGTCCAGGTGGCCGAATGTTGCAGGAAATTCTTCATCTGGCTTCTGCCGATGCCCCTTATCGGCTGTTTCGCCTTCACATGGGACGGCATCTATGTCGGAGCGACCGCTGCCGGAACCCTGAGAAATTCGACCATAGCGGCAGTGGTGGCGTTCTTTGGGGTGTGGTATGTCTCCATGGCCATCCACGGCCAGGTTTACGATGTCACGGCCATGCATCTTCTGATGCTCGCCTATTTCGCTCACCTGCTGGCACGTGGCGCATGGCTTCAGGCCTGTGCAAAGCGAGCCGTTCTCACCGAGCCTTTTGCGGGATGAGCCGGACGGGGCGTCAGCGGACTATGTCCGAAGAGATTTTTTCCGCTGTCACGAGATAGGAAGCCGCAATCTGTGCGAAATCGAGTTTGAGTTCGGCACCCATGCCGACCATGTCCTTTATGGAGGCGACGTTGTACCATTGCAGGCATTGGAAGGCGCGCAGGTTGAACATTCTGTCGAGCTCCTTCTTTTTCGGTTCATGCCCCACATAGGCCTTGAGCAGCGCATGCATCTCCCTTTCCCCTACATCTCCGTGGCAGGCTATGTCGTAGAAAGGATCATTCATGCCGGCATATTCCCAGTCCAGCACATAGAGCCTGTCGGTGCCCATCACCAGATTTGACGGCTGGAAGTCGCAATGGCAGGGAAGAAGCTTTTCCGGGCGCATGGCTTCAAACAGCCTTTCCACTTCCGACTTTATCGTATGATACTCAGGCGGATGAACGAATCCGTATCCGGTGCACAGCTTTTCATAGGCGGCGAGTCTGCCGAAAGGGTCGTAGTCCTTGAGTTTCATGCCGCTTCCGTGGATTTTCCTGAGAGCCGCGGCGCACACGGAACTGTATGCCGTCGCATCGACGGATGAAAGGATGGTACCTTCCACATATTCCGCCATTTTTTCGCCTGTTTCCAGATCGAACCATACTGTATTGTTCGTCAGGCCCAGAGGCTTGACCTCCCTTAGGGCGAGAAGTTCGGCATTCCTGTCCACGAACAGACCGGCATTTTTCCCGGGCACGCGGAAAGTGTATTTTCTCCCGCAGGACTCGATCACATAGGTGTAGTTGCTTCTTCCGCCGAGAAGCCGGCATACAATTGCAGTACCCTTGATGCCAAGGATTTCATCGGCCTTTGCGGCTATATGTCGTTCAATCTCGTTCATATCTGGCTTTTCGGGAACTTTTTTGTGTCGGAGGCGGCAAAAATAATAAAAATAAGCCATTTGCAGTTTGATTTATTTAAAACTGCTGTGTAAATTTACAACTTGCATGATAAACATGAAAATCCTTGCGATGGAAAAAATCGGACTGGCCGCAGCTGTCATGCTGCTCGCTGCCGCATGCGGAAAAAACACCGTGACCGAAAGCGGTTACATTCCGGTAAGTGAAGGCGGACAGATCTACTACGAATCTGTAGGAGAAGGACTTCCCGTTATCCTGCTGCACGGCCGCACTCTGGACGTGAGTATGTGGGACCCTCAGGTGCAGCCTCTTGTGGGTGCCGGATACAGAGTCAGACGCAACATGCCCGGTCCCTCCACCCCGTTCGACATCCTTGAGACGGCAAAAAAAGATGCCGAGATAGCTGCGGTGAAGGCCGAAGGGGTTGAAGCATGGAAAAACCGATATTATTCACGGCCCTCATACTGGATTTGTTCAGGAGGGCCGAAAAACAGCAATAATTTTTTGAGATATGGCACTGGAAACACAGATTCAAAAAGACATCATGGAAGCCATGAAGGCACATGACCATGTACGGCTCAATGCGGTGAGGGCAGCCAAGTCGGCCATACTCCTTGCCAAAACCTCCGAAGGAGGCAGCAAAGAACTGACTGACGGCGATATAATGAAGCTTATCCAAAAACTTGTAAAGCAGCGGACCGAGTCAGCCGAGCAATACAATGCCGCCGGGCGCAAAGAGTTGGCGGACAATGAACTTGCGGAAGCTAAGGTGCTCGAAGCCTACCTTCCCAAGCCCCTGTCCCCCGAAGAGCTGGAAAGCAGGCTCAGAGAGATTGTGGCCGAAGTGGGCGCAAATGCACCTTCCGACATGGGCAAGGTCATGGGAGCGGCCACCAAAAAGCTTGCAGGTCTGGCGGACGGCAAGGAAATCTCCGCAATCGTGAAAAAACTTCTTGCATAAAGCCATAAATCATTATCTTGTGGAAATGAAACTGCTCCCCCACCTGGCCGTTATGCTTCTCGCCGGAGCTGTGGCCGTTTCATGCTCCGGAAGCAAAGACGGTCTATCTCCTATGCCGGACAAGCCTTTCGGTTGGGCAGGCTGCATATCCATGACATGTGCCGAAGCCTATGATGTATGCGGAGGGTCGCAGGGCGACACAATTGTTCTGAAAAGCGACGGTAAGGACATGAGGGACAGAATCATGGCCGCCGTGAACGGCTACTCCACCGTCATCCTCGACGGAGCGGAGGAATCTGTTTTCCCCGTGTCGGGTTTCATGCGCTTCGAGGGACTGAAAAACAAGACGATAGTCGGCAGGAACGGGGCCGTGGTGAGCACTGTTTTCGAAGTGACTCCCGATTTGAAGGCTCTCCTGGACAGCGTTGGCGTGAAGTCCATGTCCGATCAGGGCGGCGGCGGGCTGCTTTCCAACGGGGCCTATGTCCGTGAAGAAAGGGAGCGGCACACCCGTCAGGCCATAATAGATTACACCGGCGATGAAAGCGAATCATACAGAAACGCGGGCCTTGTCGGGCTCAGCGGCTGTGAGAACATCATATTGCGGAATCTTGACCTGCGCGGTCCCGGACCGGTGGATGTGGGCGGAGCGGACCTCCTGACGATATCGAACGGGAGCAGACATATATGGGTGGACCATTGCAGCTTCACGGACGGGCTTGACGGAAACTTCGACATCAACTCCAGGTCGGATTTCATAACGGTGAGCTGGTGCAAGTTCCAGTACACGGACAAGGCCTATGACCACAAGGCGACCAACCTCATAGCGAGCAGCGAAAATCCCGATCAGGGCGTGGACAACCTCAACGTCACCTATGCCTACTGCATCTGGGGAGAAGGCTGTGAGGTGAGAATGCCGGCCGTCCGCTGGGGCACCGTTCATCTCCTGAACAACCTTTACGCCTGCCCGGGGAACTACTTCGAGGCGGTCTACGCCTGCATAGGCTCGGAAATACTCATGGAAGGCTGCTGGTTCGAGCCCGGAGTGGAAAAAATATTCAGGGCGGAGCCGGACGCCAACGGATACACCTTCAGAAACAATCACTTCAGCGAACCGTTCTCTTCCCGGGACAAGGGCATCGTCAGCGTCCCCTACGGCTACAAGGTCCTGCCCGCGGAAAAAGTTCCTGAACTTCTGAAAATTTACGCCGGCCCATCCCTGTAGACTGTGAAGGCGGTGTTGTAATGCGAACGGACAATGGACAGTAAAAAAGAAGAAAAAAGAAGACTCATTGCATGGCTGGCAGCTCTGGCCGCAGGTGTCGCACTGGGATTCATCCGCAGCGACGGGCTTAAGGAAGTGACAGACTTCGTGGCAACCGTGTTCACGAGGCTTTTCCAGCTCATAGCCGTGCCTACCATAGCTCTTGCCGTGATAACCACTCTCTCTTCACTGGGAGGCAGAAAGGAAAGCGGAAGGATTTTCAGCAGGACTCTTTTGTACACGCTGCTGACCACCTTTGCCGCAGCGTTTGCAGGCATGCTTCTTTATATTGCCATCGCACCCGGCAATGTTCCTCAGGAAGTGATAGCCTCCTCGTCGGCCAGGCTTCCGGCGGAAGTGCGGGAGACCTCCTATTATGACCACGTGGTCTCAGTCATTCCTGACAACATCATACGGCCGCTGCTCGAAGGCAACGTGCTGGCCGTGCTGATCCTTGCCGCTGCCATAGGAATCGCGCTGGCAAAACTGCCGGACAGTGAAGAAAAGCAGGTGGTAGTCAAGGGCTTTTCCGGATTGCAGCAGGTCCTCTACATGCTGATAAAGGGGCTTATCTTCATCCTCCCCGTCGGCATCATGGCTTTCTCCGCCCAGCTCACTGCGGAGTTCAGCGCAGGATTCGTGCTTAGCTCCATAGGAAAATACGTTGCGGTGATTCTCGGAGGAAACATCCTGCAGTTCGTGCTGGTGCTCCCGCTGTTCCTGCTTGCCAAAGGCATCAATCCGCTTAAAACTTTTTCCGCGATGTCCCCTGCGGTGCTTATGGCTCTGCTGACCAAAAGTTCCGTGGCCACTTTGCCGGTAACGGTCGAGTCCGCGGAATACAGACTCGGCGTCGACAGCAAGGTCGCCCGTTTCGTGCTGCCTGTCTGCACTACCATAAACATGAACGGCTGTGCCGCATTCGTGCTTGTCACCTCCCTTTTCGTGATGCAGAACGGAGGAATCTCCCTCACGCTGCCGCTGATGCTGCTGTGGGTCGTCCTTTCGGTGATATGTGCCATAGGGAACGCCGGTGTGCCCATGGGCTGTTTCTTCCTGACGCTCTCTCTCGTGTCCGGAACGGGGGTTCCCATAGGCATAATGGGGGTGATCCTGCCCATATATACCATACTTGACATGATAGAGACCTCGGAGAATGTGTGGTCCGACTCGTGCGTCTGTGCAATGGTGGACAAAGACATGAAGAAAACTTTTAATTCATAATACATAAACAAAATGGAACAAGTAAAGAAACCGAACTACACGTTCGCGCTGATCGTTCTGTTCATAGTGTGTTTCCTGATAGGATTCATCACTACGATGAACAACTCTATGATTACATTCTGCACCAAGGCTTTCGGGCTCACGGCCCAGCAGGGGCAGTATGTCAACACGGCCTTTTACGGGGCCTATCTGCTCAGCATCCCCTTTGCTCTTATGATGAGCAAGATAGGTTACAAGGGCACTCTTCTGCTCGGGCTGGCTGTAGCCGGACTCGGATTCGTTGTCAATTCCTTTGGCATCAAGGCTGCCGTGGCGGCCGGCACGGCGGTCTATCCCGTGTTCCTCGGCTGCATGTGCCTCGTTGCCTGCGGAGTGGTCATGCTCCAGAACGTGACCAACCCCTATGTGATGGTTCTCGGCTCTCCTGAGAAGGGCGCTTTCCGCATGACGCTCAGCCAGGCCCTCAACTCCGTTGCCACCACCCTTGCCCCTCTTTTCATAACCTACGTGATTATCAAAGGACAGGCTCCTACACCGTCGGCTGTTCCCGGACCGTTCCTCGGCCTCGGCATATTCACTCTTGTAATCTGCATGCTGCTGGTGGCCATAAAGCTTCCCAAGATTGATGAAGGAAAGCAGGCCGAAGAGGCCGGAATACACCGCGAGTACAAAAGCAGCGTGTTCAAGTATCCTCACGTCTGGCTCGGTGCGCTCGGCATATTCATGTATTTGGGAGTGGAAATAGGAGTACCCTCCATGCTTCCCTACAAATTCCGTGACCTGCTCGGAGCTGATTCCGACTACACCTCCATCGCCACAAGCTACCTCGCATTCTACTGGGGCGGAATGATGGTCGGCAGGTTCATCGGAGCCGGCATACTTGCCAAGTTCGAGCCGAGAAAGCTCCTCGCTTCCTGCCTTTGCCTCGGCGCTTTATGCATCCTCCTCAGCATCATACTTCCCGGCTATGCCGGAATATATGCGATGATTGCCGCAGGACTGTTCCATTCCGTAATGTGGCCTCTGATTTTCAATCTCGGCCTTCAGGAACTCGGCCCCCACACCAAATCGGCCACGGGCATCATCAACACCGGTGTGATCGGAGCTGCCATCCTTATGCCCATCTTGGGTACCATCGTCGACAAGACGAGCGTGACAACCGCTTCATTATGCCTGTTCATTTTCTACGCGTATATTCTCTGGTTCTGTGTCAAGGGGTCAAAAATAGGTTTGAGCAAATAATAAATTATGGAAGCTGAAAAAAACTATGTCGTGGGAATCGACATCGGAGGCCAGACCTCCAAGATAGGTATTGTTGACGCCAAGGGTAAAATCTTGAATCAGACGGCTATACGTACCGATACATACGGCAAGGACGCCGATGCATACATCTCTGCGCTCGCCGCTGCCGTAGAGGATGTCGTGGCCAAAAGCGGCAAGGAAGGTCAGGTGAGGGGAGTGGGAGTGTGCGCCCCTAACGGGAACTACTACAACGGCACCATTTCCTATGCTCCGAACATAGAGTGGGCTGCCGAAGGCTCGGTTGACTTCTCCAAACAGTTTTCAGCGGCCATAGGAGGCATTCCTGTGTCGCTGACCAACGATGCCAACGCTGCAGCCGTGGGCGAGATGACTTACGGTGCGGCCAAGGGGATGAAGCATTTCATAATGATCACCCTTGGCACAGGCGTCGGCAGCGGAATCGTTATCAACGGCCAGGTGGTCTATGGCTATGACGGTTTCGCCGGCGAGCTTGGCCACACCTGTGCGGTCCGCTACAACGGCAGACTCTGCGGCTGCGGCAAGACCGGCTGTCTGGAAGCATACTGTTCGGCAACCGGAGTCGCACGCACGGCCCGTGAGTGGCTGGAGGCCTCGAATGAGCCTTCGCTTCTCCGCAAGGTGACGAACATCAGTTCCAAAGATGTGTACGAAGCGGCCAAGGCAGGAGACGAGATGGCTCTCCGTATCTTTGATTTTACCGGGCGCATCCTCGGCAGATCATTCGCGGATTTCATTGAGTTCAGCTCTCCTCAGGCAATTGTTCTTTTCGGAGGACTTGCAAGGGCGAAAGAGTTCCTCTATGAGCCCATGCTTAAGTCCATGAATGAAAACGTGATGAAAATCTGGAAGAACAAGGTGCAGATAATCTTCTCGCAGCTGAAGGAATCGGATGCTGCCATACTCGGAGCGTCCGCCCTCGCCTGGGAACTGTAAAACCGGTTTTTGAGCATACCTGCTTTAAGCCGGAATAAAAATGAGAGGCTGTGGTTTTCCCCAAAACCACAGCCTCGTGTGTAAAACGAACTTAACAAATAGACATGAAAAGAATGTTCAATGCCCGGGACAAATATAAGCATTATGTTTTATTCTGCAAATAGTTTTATACTTCCAATTTGAAAAAAATATATCCGATTCAATAAATAAATTTTTAGTTTCCGTATCTAAAAAATTAAAATCAGGAAACCTTCCTCGGAAATCTGAATATAATCGCCATGCAGACTGTAACGAAAAGAATCAGCGGATAATAAAGGTATCTGCTGATGGATATGGCTGAAACCCCTGACAGTGAGGATGCCATGAGCATCTGGGCACCATAGGGGATTATACCCTGGACTATGCAGGAGAAAGTGTCAAGGATGCTTGCTGTCTTGCGGGAATCCAGAGAAAAGCGCTCGGAGATGTTCCTGGCTATGCCTCCGGTGGTGATGATGGCGATGGTGTTGTTGGCGGTGCACAGGTTTGCCAGGCTTACGATGGCGGCGATGCAGAATTCCGCCCCTCTTTTCCCTCTAACTCCGGCAGCCAGTCTTTGAGTCATGAAGTCAACCCCGCCGTTATGTTTTATTACGGCCAGCATTCCTCCGGCCAGCAGGGTCACGGTTATCAGGTCTCCCATTCCGGCTATCCCCGCTCCTGCGGACGAAAGGAAGGAAAGCCAGCCCATGTCACCATAGACGGCACCTATGGCGAAGTTGAGCGCTATGCCTATGCAGAGGGACAGGGTGACATTCAGTCCTGACATGGCGAGAACCATCACTGAGAGGTAGGGAAGTAGTTTGCCCCACTCCACCTCGCTCACGGCCGGAGCGGTGTTTATGCCGGCCCCCATGGACAGGTACAAGGCTGCCGTCAGCAGGGCGGCAGGACCCGCTATCTTTATGTTTACCTTGAACTTGTCCGACATGGAGCACCCCTGCGTCCTCGTGGCCGCTATGGTGGTGTCCGAGATGAATGAGAGGTTGTCTCCGAAAAAAGCGCCTCCCACGATTATGGCCGTCATCATTGCGGCCGGCACGGCTATCTCTTCCGCGATTCCTGAAGCTATGGGAACGAGGGCGACGATGGTTCCGACGCTCGTCCCCATGGCCATGGACACGAAACATGCGGCCAGGAAAAGCCCGGCCAGCAGAAGCTTTTCCGGAACTATCATCATGGTCAGGTTCACTGTTGCGTCAATCGCACCGATCTCCTTGGCCGTCGCGGCGAAAGCCCCCGCAAGGATGAAGATCCAAATCATCAGCATCACGTTGCCGTCGCCTGCGCCCCTTGAAAAGACGGCTATTCTCTCCTCCACGCTGCCCTTGGTAAGGCAGAGAGCATAGACGGATGCTGTCAGGAAGGCCGATGATACGGGAATCCTGTAGAAATCGCCGGAAACCAGCGAGGAGATGAGATATACGGCCAGGAACAGGGCAAGCGGACTGACGGCAAGCCAAGGCTTTATGTCGGCTGAAAATTTGGACATGAGTCCAAAGGTAGGAATTATTGTGTAATTTTGTTCAGTCATGGGAAAGGTCGGAAACAGAGAATGGCTTCATCTTGAAGCTCTTGAAGGAGAAAAGCGCATATTGCTCCATGCGTGCTGCGCCCCCTGTTCGGGAGCGATAGTAGAGTGCATGCTGTCCCATGGCCTTGAACCTGTGATATTCTACAGCAATTCAAACATCTGGCCCTCGGAGGAGTATGCCGTCAGGCGAGATGAATGCAGACGGTTTGCCGCATACATGGGGATAGGCTTCATCGAAGACAGCTATGACCATGGGGCGTGGGAGAGCGTGGCCAAGGGGCTGGAGAACGAGGCGGAAAGGGGGACACGCTGCCTGGGCTGTTTCAGATACAGGCTGTCCCGCGCTGCATCTTACGCCCATTCACACGGATACCATGTTCTCGCCACGACGCTTGCGTCTTCCAGGTGGAAGGATCTCGCTCAGGTTGACGCGGCCGGAGAAGCTGCATGCAGGGCCCGGGGCGATGTCCGCTGGTGGGCTCAGAACTGGAGAAAGGGCGGACTGCAGCTGCGTAGAAGCGAAATCATAAAGGAACTCGGGTTCTACAACCAGCTGTACTGCGGTTGCGAATACAGCCTTCGCGGCAGAGCGGCCGGAAAGGTCGAGGCGACCGGAGGGACCGGAGGGACCGGAATGACCGGAGGGGCCGGAGGGACCGGAATGACCGGAGGGGCCGGAATGACCGGCTGTATCGGACAAATAGGACAAAACAAAACGGAGATATGAAAACATTTCTGAAATTGCTGGTAGCTGCGTCATGGGCGCTGCTGCCTCTGCGTGCCGGGGCCCAGTTCGGGCCGGTCGGTGATCTCGATGACAAATATGCGGCCGGACTGGTCAAGAAGGGGAGCGAAGCCCCGGGTTTTGAAATTGAAACCATGGACGGCGGGAAGATCGCCCTGTCCTCTTTCCGCGGAAAGTGGACTGTTCTCGATTTCTGGGCATCATGGTGCCCGGACTGCCGCAAAGATATTCCTGATGTGGTGCGCATGTACGGAAAGTTCCATCCTAAAGGAGTGGAATTCATAGGCATCAGTTTCGACACCGACAAGGAATCGTGGAAGTCCATGGTGCAGAAGTCAGGCATGGACTATCCGCAGGTATCTGAACTGGTGAGGATGAACAGGTCTCCGGTCGCCAAGGCATACGGACTTAACTGGATTCCCTCTATGGTCGTGGTCAACCCTGAAGGCAGGGTGGAGCTGGCTACGGTGGATGTCTACAAAGTGGAAAAACTGCTTGAAGAGACGTTCGCTGACAAATCCCCGATTCCCGGAAGTGCGGAGAAAGTCAGCATAGACGGCTCAGTGGGGAAACTTTCGGCCATAATCCAGAAACCGCTGATAGCTGAAGGTGAGAAAGTTCCGGTCGCAATACTCATGCATGGCTTCACTTCCGACAAAGATGCTGAACTGCTCAGGTTAATAGCCGACAATCTGCAGAGGGAGGGCATCGCCTCCGTCCGCTTCGACTTCAACGGCCATGGAGAGAGCGAAGGCGAATTCGAGAAGATGACGGTGGTCAATGAGATAGAAGACGCGATGAAGGTCTATGACTACGTCCGTGCCTTGCCCTATGCGGGAGAAATAGCCCTTGCGGGTCATTCGCAGGGCGGTGTGGTGGCCAGCATGGCTGCCGGAAGACTCGGTTCCTCCAAGGTGGGGGCGGTAGCGCTCCTCGCACCTGCCGCCGTACTCAGGGAAGACGCGATAAGGGGCAACACACAGGGCGCCCTTTATGACCCGCTCGATCCTCCTGAAAAAGTCGCTCTCAGGGACGGTCTGTACCTCGGGGCGGGCTACATCCGCACCGCATTCTCATTGCCCATCTACGAGACGGCTGCAGGCTATGACGGGCCGGCCCTCATGGTCCACGGCAATGCGGACCACATAGTCCCCTACACCTACAGCGAAAGGTATCATGCCGTATGGCCCGACAGCAGGCTTGTCATACTGAACCGCTACGACCACGGGTTCAGCCAGAACAGATACCGTGCGGCGGAGCTGGCTTCCTCTTTCATTGCGGAAACTCTGTTGAAATAGGTTGCGGCATCCGGGCATATGTGACGGATCTCCTCAGGCGGAATCCGCTCCGGAAAAAACGCATCGTATTATTTCCCTATGAGGGCTTTGTATTCTGAGGGAATGACCTGAATGAAGTCTTGCACGGATGAGTCCCATGAATCCAGCAGCCTTTCGGCAAGAGGGGAGCCGGTGGAGGCATAGTGCTTTTTCAAGAGAGAATGGAGCTCCGATGCCCGCTCCGGCTCATCCACAAGGCTGATCTCTACCAAATCCATGTTGCAGAAGTAGTCGAAATCATGGTGCGGATTCCAGATATATGCTATACCTCCGCTCATCCCGGCGGCGAAATTGCGTCCGACGCTGCCAAGCACCACGACCCTTCCTCCAGTCATGTATTCGCAGCAATGGTTGCCTGTCCCTTCAACGACAGCTACGGCACCTGAGTTACGTACCGCAAACCTCTCTCCGACACGTCCGTTCACAAAAATCTCTCCGGAAGTGGCTCCGTAGATGCCAGTGTTGCCGCCTATGACATTGTCCTCTGGCTTAAAAGCGGCCCTCTGTGGAGGGAAAATGACAATTCTTCCTCCGCTGAGTCCTTTTCCGAAATAGTCATTGGTATCGCCTTCAAGGTCGTATTCCACACCGGAGGGGAGAAATGCCCCGAAACTCTGTCCGGCGGATCCCGTGAATAAGACTTTTATGACAGGGACATCAGCGGCAGCATCGACTCCGTTCCCCGTATCAACGAGTCCGGCCGAGCCATAGCGTCTGGCTATTTCGCCTCCGAGCATGGCTCCTACGGAACGGTACGTATTGCGTATCGTATAATGCAAACGTACAGGCTTTCTGTGCTCGATAGCTTCAGCTGCATCGTCTATAATCTTGCGGTCCAAGACTTCATCCATCCTGACCCGTTGAGGCTGCCCGGTGATATTATGCAGAGTCCCTTCACCTTTGTAAAGCAGCTCGCTGAAATCAAGTCCGTCCGCCTTTGCCGAAGACAGTGATCCTCCTATATTCTTCCAAACCTCCGCGGTCGGACGTACTTCCAGCAAATCCGTGCGCCCCACTATGTCATCTAATCTGCGGAAACCCATTTCGGAGAGGTATTCCCTAACGCCGCGAGCAAGAAAATGCATGTAATTCACGATCCCCTCCGGAGTGCCTTTGAATCTTTTCCGGAGTTCCGGGTTCTGAGTGCAAATGCCGACAGGGCAAATGTTGAGGTTACATTTTCGGTCCATCACGCATCCGAGCGCGATGAGAAGTGCCGTGCCGAATCCGAATTCCTCCGCTCCGAGGAGAGCGGTGAGGATGATGTCTCTTGCGGTTTTCAGCTGTCCGTCTACTTGAAGGCGCACTTCCCCCCTAAGACCGTTCTTTACCAGAGTCTGCTGTGTTTCGGCAAGACCGATTTCAGCAGGGCTGCCTGCGAATCTGATGCTTGAAGCAGGAGAGGCTCCGGTGCCTCCTTCCGCCCCGGAAATCACTATTATGTCAGCGCCTGCCTTTGCAACACCCGCAGCTATTGTCCCGACACCAGTCTCTGAGGCCAGCTTTACACTGATCTCAGCCGAAGGGTTGACATTCTTGAGATCAAATATCAACTGGGAGAGATCTTCGATAGAGTATACATCGTGATGTGGCGGTGGAGAGATAAGGCTAATCCCCGGTACGCTGTGGCGGGTTTTTGCGATGACCTCATCCACTTTGAACCCGGGTAGCTGTCCTCCTTCTCCCGGCTTTGCCCCCTGGGCGACCTTGATCTGTATTTCTTCCGCCGAGGCCAGATATTCAGCCGTGACCCCGAAACGTCCCGACGCCACTTGACGTACCTTGCTATATAGAGGCACTCCATTCTCGCTCTCGTGCAGCCTCGCGTCGTCCTCTCCTCCTTCACCGGTATTGGACCTGCAGCCGAGTGAATTCATGGCAATGGCAATAGCTTCGTGGGCTTCTTTGCTGATGGCTCCGAAACTCATGGCAGCTCCGGTGAAATGGTGGATTATCTCCTCGCCGCTTTCTACCTCATCAATCGGAATCCTGCCTTCGGACCCTTCCGGCAATCGTTTGAAGTCCAGAAAGTCTCTTATGAAAATCGGATCTTCTTTGCCGTCCACGGCAGCGGAAAAAACCTTGAATTTGTCGTAGCTGCCTGTCCTGACCGCCGTCTGCAGCGCCCTGATCACCTCAGGAGTCCATGCATGCCTGATGCCGTCTTTTTTGTAATGGAAAAGTCCCTGATCTTCCAATTCAGAGGGAGTCTTCGGTATCCCGTCAATATTCCCGGAGCTGTTGAAAGACATGGAAGCAGCTGCCATGCTCTTTTCTTTGTCGTTTTTCCATGAAAAGCCTTTCAGGGCCGCGCTGCTGTTCCCCGAAGGGAAAGCTTTCGCATGGAAACGGATGGCGTCCCGTGCGATGGTGACGAATCCGATGCCGCCGACAGGGGAGATTCCGCCACCGAAATGCCTTTCAAGCAGGTCCTTACCGATGCCGATGCTTTCGAAGATGCGTGCTCCCCGATAAGAACGTAGCGTGGAGATCCCCATTTTAGCCATGATTTTCAGCAGGCCCTTTTTTATGGCTTCGATGTAATTGTTTTCGGCCTCGGTGTAGCTGCGCTGGATTCTCCCGTGCTTCACGAGGTCATCAATAATGCCGAATACCATGTACGGGTTGATGGCTGAAGCCCCGTAACTTAGCAGCAGGGCGGCATGGGTGGTTTCCCGGATTTCGCCGCTCTCGATTATCAACGCAGTCTGCACCCTTCTTCCTGTCTTCAGCAGATGTTGGTGCACCGCGCTTGTGGCAAGCAGGGAGGGAATGGCGGCATGCTGGCTGTCCAAACCTCTGTCGCTCAGTATGATATAATTGTATCCCTCGTCAACGGCCTTTTCGGATGCCTTGCATAGTGCATCCACGGCGTTTTCCAGCACTTTTCCAGCGCGGACGAAATAGTTTTCGTCTTCACCCTTGATTTTTACAGGGATCTCGAAGAGCATCGGCAAAGTGATGGCTGCGAACCCTTTGTATCTGATGTTTTTCAGTAAATCGAGTTTGGCGTTGGTGAGCACGGGATGAGGCAGTTTCACCATGTGGCAGTTGTTCTCGTCCGGTGTCAGGATGCCTGTGCCGACCCGTCCGATGTATTCGCTGAGATTCATCACAAGCTTTTCCCTGATAGGGTCAATGGCCGGGTTCGTTACCTGGGAGAACTGCTGGCGGAAATAGTTGAAAAGCAGCTGCGGACGGCGGCTGAGTATGGCGAGCGGGGTGTCATTGCCCATGGCCGATATACCCTCGGATGCATTCAGAAACATAGGCATCAGGATTTTGTCAATGTCCTCCTTGCCGTAGCCGAACAGCTCTTCTCTCGCTGTGATGTCAGGGATTTCGACCTGCACCTTTTTTCCCGTGCATATTTTGTCGAGGTCTACCCGCTTTTCTTCCAGCCAATTGCGGTACGGATGCTCGGCCGCTATGATGTGTTTCAGCTCCGCATCTCTGTAAATGGTGCCGGTCATAGTGTCTACCATCAGGATCTTGCCTGGCTTGAGGCAGCCTTTCTCCACGATTTCCGCCGGATCCATCGGCAGTACGCCGACTTCGCTTGCCACGATAAGCTCATCTCCTTTGGTTACCACGTATCTCGCCGGCCTGAGCCCGTTTCTGTCCAACATGCCTCCGGCGTATCTGCCGTCGGTGAACAGCAGAGCGGCAGGACCGTCCCATGGATCCATAAGGATGGAATGGTATTCGTAGAAAGCCTTCAATTCCTCGGAAATCGGGTTCTTGTCGTTGAAACTCTCGGGCACGAGGATCGACATTGCCTGCGGCAGAGACATTCCGCTCATCACGAGAAACTCCAGCACGTTGTCCAGCGAGCAGGAGTCGCTCATATCCTCCTGGATGACAGGGGTCAGGTCATGTATGTCTCCCAAAGCGCCTGAGCCGAGGACGCTTTCCCTGCCTTTGAACCAGCTTCTGTTGCCTCGGATAGTGTTGATCTCACCGTTGTGGCATAGCATCCTGAACGGCTGCGCGAGTTTCCATGACGGGAATGTGTTGGTCGAGAATCTTGAATGCACGAGGGCGAGCCCACTTGTGAAATACTGGTTTTTTAGGTCAGGATAATATTCCCCAAGCTGGTACGATGTCAACATACCTTTGTAGATCAGGTATTTGCATGACAGCGAACAGATGTAGAAGTCCTTGTCCTTGATTCTTTTCTCTATGTGTTTGCGGAGGCGGTATAGTCTTCTCTCGTTATCCCGGCAGTCAATGTTGCCGTCGGCGGGGCGGTTGTCGTCGCTGTCTTCGAATCCTGTCACGAAAATCTGCCTTACCGCCGGTTCGCTCTGCAGGGCGGCTTCACCGAGGCAGGAGTCATTTACCGGGACTTCTCTGAATTGCATCAGTGACAGTCCTTCCGCCGCAACCTCTTCCGCTATGATTTTTTCTATTTCCGCCTGACGGCTTTTGTCTTTGGGGAAGAAAAATATGCCGGTTCCGTAGCGTCCTTTCTCTGGAACGGGTATTCCATGCAGGAGGGTAAATTCGTGCGGAATCTGCACCGTGATGCCGGCTCCGTCTCCGCTCTTGCCGTCCGCTCCTTCCGCGCCTCTGTGCATCATGTTCCCAAGCACTGTAAGAGCGTCTTCTACTATCTTATGGCTTTTGATTCCTCTAACATTCACGACGAGACCTATCCCGCAGGCATCGTGTTCCCACTCAGGGCTGTACAATCCTTGATCCATTGTTTTATATGTGTTCGTTTTACAACTCATAAGATAGGCAAATAATCTGCTAAAAGCAAATATGTTCTGTCTTCCGCTTTCGCTCAACTTGTCGACTTCAACTCGCATAAGGGTGTCGAAGGACAGCTCATCATAATACCAATTTATGGGTATTGAACGTGAAGGCCATTTCCCCTACATTTGCATCCGGATATTGAAAGAGATTTTCAAGCCATATAGTTGAGATTAATAGATCCTTTTAATTGTTGTAAGCCCCCCGGTGCTCGTGAGAGTCCCGGGGGTTTGATGTCCGGAGAAAATTTTCTTATATTTATATTGCATAAAAAATGAATCTTGTGATAAAGAAACAGAACATACACCGTCAGATTTCAGCTACCATGAAAATGGCGGATCTCATAGATGAGAACTTCATCCTTGTCGGAGTGCTTGCGAGACTGGGCATAGGATTCGGGTTCGGAGACGACACCGTGGAGGAGGCGTGTACCAAGCACAGGGTCAACACCAACACCTTCCTGCTCATCTGCAATGTCTATATCCATGACAATTACATCCCCTCCGCGGAACTGTTGAAGGAGACGGAGCTGCGCGACATAGTGAACTATCTCCACACCTCCCATGCCTACTACATGGACATAGCCGTGAGTTCCCTCACGGACTCCATCCGTGAACTTGTCAGACCCTGCGACGAGAAATACCGGAAAGTAATCGATAAATTTTTCGAACGCTACAAGGCCGAACTGTCGAGCCATTTTGAATACGAAGAGACCAAGGTCTTTCCCTATGTCATGGCCCTTCTGAACCATGAAGAAGAAAAGGACTACTCCATATTGCAGTATGAGCAGCGGCATACTGACGTGGAGGAGAAACTGGTCGACCTCAAGAACATAGTCATGAAGTATCTTCCTCCGGAATGTGATACCATGCTGGTCATGAACGTATTGGACAACCTGCACAATCTGGGGCAGGATTTGGCCAAGCATACTGTCATAGAAGACGAAATATTGATCCCCGCTGTTAACGGAATGGAAGAAAATGAAGAGTAAGACTGTACTTTTGGTAATACCGTCACTTGTGATAGCACGAGGCATCGAAAGCATTCTGAGCGAAGTCGGCGAGTTCGAGGTGACGGGAATCTTTACGGATCTCTCGCAGTCCAACACAAGCAGGATAAAGAATCTTGACCCCGATGTGATAGTTATAGATCCTACGGTGTGCGACTACGGTTCCAGAGGCAAGATAAAAAGTATGCTGGCCGGCATCACAAGCGCATCTGTGGCCGCATTTTCAGGTGCCCGGCTCGACGAAGACACGGAGCGGCAGTTCAGCGGCGTCATCGGCTACTATGACAGTCCGGCGTCCATAGTGAAAAAGCTCCGGGGAGCTGTCGAGTCCACGAGTGAAAACGTAAGGAACGAGGGCGAAGAGCTGTCGGCCAGGGAGAAGGAAATCCTCGTGTGCGTAGCCAAGGGCATGTTGAACAAGGAGATAGCCTACAAATACAACATCTCCATCTACACCGTCATAACCCACCGCAAGAACATCACCCGCAAGACCGGCATCAAGACCGTGGCGGGACTCACGGTCTACGCCCTGCTGAACAATCTGATAGACGCAAGTTCCATTGAGTAGCCCCTTCTCCGGAACTTACCAGCCCTTCTTTATGTTTTCGGCCATTTCGCGGGCAAGTCTTTCTCTGGCCTCTCTCGTGGTCCAGGCTATGTGCGGAGAAAGGATGATCTTGTCCATGTCTTTAAGATGCATGAGCGGACTGTCCGCAGGCAGGGGCTCATTCACATAAACATCCAGTGCGGCACCCTTTATCAGGCCTTCGTCCAGAGCCCTTGCCAGATCCTCCTCGACCTCGATCCCGCCCCTCCCGGTGTTTACCAGAACGGCGGACCTTTTCATCATCCGGAACTCATCGTAGCCTATCAGTCCGGCGGTTTTTCCGTTGTACGGAGCATGTATGGATACGACGTCGGAGTTCTTGAGCAGCTCCTCAAGGCTGACGCTCGGGTATTCGCTGCAGTGCGACGTGCCGGAGGTGGAGTAATAGATGACTTTCATGCCGAAAGCGTTGCCGATGTGGGCGACCTTGCGGCCTATCGCGCCCATGCCGACTATTCCGAGGGTTTTGCCGGCGATTTCAGTGAACGGATTGCTCGGGTCGGTGTGCAGCTTGCCTTTGGCGTACTCTCCCGATTTCACGTAGCGGTCATAGTAGAAGGCATTGCCGAGAAGATTCAGGATGTGCATGAACGTGCATTGAGCGACCGAGTCCGTGGAGTACCCCGCCACGTTCCTCACAATCACGCCTCTGCGTCCGCAGGCCTCGGTGTCTATGTTGTTTATCCCGGTCCCGGCCTCGCATATCAGCTTCAGCTTGGGGGCGCTGTCCAGGAAAGTGTCGTCCGCGAGGACCTTGTTGAGTATTACCACCTCGCAGTCACGGCACCTTTCCAGCGATTCCTCGCGGCTGCAGGACGGGTAACATACAAACTCTCCGAGACTTTCAATCTCTGTCATAGGGGTATCGCCCATGGTGGCGGCATCGAGAAATACTATTTTCATAAGTGCTGTCTTTATTTTTCGGGTCTTTTGAATCCGTCCTTTGCGGCGCGCTCCGCCATTTTTCTGACTCTGTCCGCGGTTGCCGGATGCGAGGAGAAAAGCTGGTTTACCGAACTGCCTGCCGCGGAATTGCCTGCTTCGCTGCCGCTGCTTTCTCCGGACAGGGCGGCGAGTTCCTCGAACGCCATGGCCATCGCCCACGGGTTCTTGCCGTTCTTTTTCAGGAAATCATAGCCGTAGTCATCCGCTTCCGATTCCTGTTTTCGGGAAAACTTCGCTCCCACCAGACTTTCTCCCAGAGCGCCGAGTTCCGATGCCGTGAGAGCTCCTACGGTGCCTCCTCCCGAGGCTATGCCGTTTCTTACGGCCGATGTCAGAAGTGCCTGCTGAAACTGCCTTTTCGAGTGCTCCAGAGCCACGTGCCCTATCTCATGTCCTATCACGCCCAGAATTTCATCATCACTCATAGCGTCCATCAGCCCCGTGTATACACGTACGGAGCCGTCCGCGCAGGCGAAGGCGTTGAGTTCATCCGTCTTGTAAACTTTGAAGTTGAGCGGAGTCCCGTTGACCGACGTGAGTCCGGCGGTGATTCTGCGCAGCCTTTTCACATAGGGACTGCTTTCCGGCAGCACATCGCTTTTGCTGTCCAGGTCGGTGATGTATTGTTTCACATAGCCTTGGACCTGGCTGTTCGTTAGGGTCGCCGCCTGCAGGGCCTGCACCCCTCCGGTGAGGGCCGTCTCGGCGCTGAACTGGCTTGAACACGAAACGGCTGCCGCAAGGACGGCTGCCGCAAGGAATATTCTCCGCATATCAGACACTCTTCTCATCTTCAATATCATTAGCGGATGTAAATATATGAAAAAGTGTCGTATTATGGCCTGTCCCCGTCCGCCTTGCCTGCCGGCGTGCAAAAAGGAACTCCCGAGGCCGTTCGTCCGGCTTCGGGAGTTCCAATGGTTTTCCGCATCTTCATACGGGTAATCTTCTGCTGCAGAAACCCGCCGTATGCTAAAAGTCCGTCACCGGGCGGACAGATATGCCGTTGCTGCGAGCAGTTATAGTATAGCTGTTCTTGCTTTGGTTTTGGTTTATTGGAATTAGGAGTATTACTGCGTTTTTACAATGGTCAGATGCTCGTTCAGATGAAGCATAGTATCCAAAATTTTCAGTATCCTCGGGAGTATTAGACCAGCTGCACCTTCCAGCGAAAGGAAGGAAGATGCTTGCATCTGTATAGCCTTCTTTTCTGCCTGTTACATTATAGCCCTTTATGCCGTTGACCGTAGCCTCTTCAAAATCGCAATTGTCTTTCAGCTCGTTCAGCTGCGCTGCCGTGGGCGTTTTCCACTGGAGACCTAAATTGGCGCTTGCCGCATCATCTTCCGGATCCAGCACAATCTTTTTGTCAGTGCCGTTATATTTCGTTATGGAGTTATCTTCGGTGCCACCGCGGCCATAAAATTTTTCAGCATCAAAATATTTGTAGCGCGCTATCTTCTCAGACGTGTTGTCTGGCAACTTGTAGGAGTCTGCCCACTTATAGTAGCCGTTGGGTTCTGTCTCGCCCCAGGCGTAGTAGTTTCCGTAGTCCTCGGGTGAGTCGGCACCGACGTTGCATATCGCCCATTTCACCGAAAGGCCGAGGTCCGCTGCATTGGCCAGATAAGCCGTTTCCGGCATGTTGAGGACTACGTTACGCTTTATCTCAGAAGCAGACCGGAGAATCATCGCCCCGTGGGCGTTGTCGGAAATATCTACTATAAACCCTCCGCTGACAGCGGGGACGGCGATGTTGAAGACCGTTCCTTCAGTCTCCGAGAGTTGGACGCCTTCTCCGCAGTCGAGAATGACTTTTTTGCTGCCTTTATCGGGGAGAACCTGCAGGCCCGGGGTCTCCGGGTTCACCGTCGCCCCGCCGCTGAGATATTCGTCCTCACCAAGGGCTTGAACAGTGATGCTTTTGATTACTGCTGAGCCTTTGAGGGTGATGCGGAGCACTCCCGCAAGGTTCTTTAACGCGAAATTGCGGTCATCCGCGGAAGAGGTCGCCGCGGTCATGGGCATCGCTCCGCAGCTCCATGAATCTTTCACATACTGCTGCGTTCCGGGCAGCGTCACGGACAGAGTTCCGTCGCTGTTCCTTCCGACAGAGCTGCCGTAAGGATAATAGGCGATGTTTTTGTCAATCGCTGTTCCCGTGAGAGTTTCGGATGAGGCGAATGTGGCGGATGCCGAACCGGCTCCTTCCTTGAGTGCGTATTTCGCCATGATGTCCACTCCGGGCCATACTGCTATCGTGTCCCCGCTCTCCCAGAGCACAGTCTTGCCGTCTGTGCCGAGGCTTGTCTTTGTGTCTGTCACGGGAGCCTCGAATGTGGCGGAGAACTCGCCCGGAGCGACCGTGACGGTTTCTGTGCCGGGTGCTATCTGTTCGGCCTCTTTAGAACAGGCTGCCAGCATCACTGCTGCCATAGAAATGAGTGCTATTTCTTTTTTCATGATTGTAATGGTTTTAAATGTGTTTTAAGTCCGTCAGTCCCATGCACCACTTTCTTCTCCAAACGATTCCGTTGAAAAAGATGACGATCCGCTCAGGATGGAAGCGGCAGAATCAAGTGTCAGCACCTGGCACTCGGGCGCACAATAGGCCCATTTTTCGTTTTCGGTCATAATTGATGATTTTATGTTTTAAATGGATGTCTTCCTCCGCCGACCTATATCGGCGCAAAGGCAGTTGAATTTCAATGATTGAGGATCGGTTCGGGACGGAATGCCCGGAATCCGCCCGATCTTCGCGTCTACGTCAGCAGAATATGACGGATGAGGTCCGGCAGAAACGGAAAAGCACACGGAACCCTCGCGGGATCGTGTGCTGAATATTGGTGTAAATTATTGAGTACTAATACATTATCTCTCCCCCCCCATATGCAAGGGGAAGTACCTCGTAAACCGAAGTTGCTCTCAAAACCATATCCTTAACTCTTGCTCTGAGCTGCAAAGGTACATTTTTTTAATAAAAATGCGGAGATAATTGTTCAAAACAAGTAGACATGGAGGAACCAAGCAGACACGGAGATGGCAAATGAGACAAAACCAGATCACCGGAAGAAACCGTGCGGTTTTAAGACAACGGGTACCTTCTATAAAAAAGCTTGCTGAAACAATGAAACAGAGATTTCGGGTATTATTCCTAACTTTATCGGACAACACAACCATAACGCTGAAACCGTATGAAACAAATTGTGGAATGTGTGCCCAATTTCAGTGAAGGGCGCGACAGGAAGGTGATAGACAAGATCGTGGCTGCCATCGCCTCCGAAGATGGGGTCAAAGTCCTGGACGTAGACCCGGGCGAGGCTGCCAACAGAACCGTGGTCACTTTTGTAGGCGAGCCGGCTCATGTGACGGAAGCCGCCATGAGGGGTGTCAAGGCCGCGGCTGAGCTGATAGACATGCGGAAACATCACGGAGTACATCCTCGCTCAGGTGCAACCGATGTCCTGCCTCTTATTCCGGTGGCCGGCATTAGCCTGGAGGAATGTGCGGTGTTGGCCCGGCGACTTGCCGAACGCATCTTTTCCGAAACGGGCATCGCCTGCTATTGCTACGAGGCTGCGGCTTTCAGGCCCGAAAGGAGGAACCTTGCGGTGTGCCGCGAAGGGGAATACGAGGCTCTGCCCGAGAAGATTTCCGATCCTCTGCGCAGGCCGGATTTCGGCCCCGGGAAATACAACGGCACGATTGCGAAATCCGGAGCGATAAACGTGGGGGCACGCAACTTCCTGATAGCCGTCAACTTCAACCTCAACACCACCTCCGTACGGCGAGCCATGGCCGTGGCTTTCGACGTGCGCGAAAAAGGACGCAAGGCGAGGGAGGGAGGTTCTCCTGCCGGCAAGCTCCTGAAAGATGCGGAAGGCAACCAGGTATGGATTCCCGGGACTTTGAAGGGATGCAAGGCGATAGGCTGGTACATAGATGAGTACGGCATTGCCCAGGTTTCCATGAACATAACCGACATAGACGCCGTCCCTCTGCACGTGGCCTTTGACGAGGTGTGCAGGGCGGCTGAGGCGCGTGGTCTGAGGGTGACCGGAACGGAGATAGTGGGTCTTGTCCCCAAGAAAGTGCTTGTGGATGCCGGTAAATATTTTCTGGCGAAGCAGCACCGTTCCCTGGGAGTGTCCGTGGACGAGCTGATAAGGGTGGCTGTCAAGTCCATGAGTCTGGACGATCTGGCCCCGTTCAATCCCAAGGACAAGGTTATCGAATTCCTGATGGAAGACGAGGCGGAGATGGCCGCTGAAATATCCGCCGCCGCGACGGAAAAGGAGAAGGATATTCTGTCCATCGTAGACTCTTACACAAAAGCATAACCATGAATAAGTTCCATGAAGAGATATTGGCGGGAATCCCTGATGAGCTTCCGCCTCCCAAGCCGTATGACACATCTGTCAGCCATACGCCCGTGCGGAGCGTTATCCATTGTGAAAGGCTCGGCAGCCGGGCGGACGATGTGTGTGCGGTTCCGTGACCAGGGGCAAGTCCGCTAATCTGACGGTGACGAGGCCGATGAGGTCTCTGACGATGATTCCCTACTGCTATCAGACCCCCGTTATCTCCAGAATCATGCTTAAGGGAGCTGTTATTTAGTCCAAATTGCCCTTAATTTATGCCAAAGGAATAACCATGCTTGCGTATGAATGCGTAAAAGATAAATTTGCAATTGCAAAAAAGAGATAATGCCAAGCATTAAATCTTCATGAGTTATTTCATAGGTTAGAATTGCGATCACCCCTTGTCGTGAGATACGGGGTGTTTTTTTTATTCTGTCCCGGTATTGTATCGGGGATATTCCGGTATTGTTACGGAAAAATCTGCACATGTATGGAGGAGCATCGAACTGCACGTCACGGTGTTCCGTGCCTCCGATTCATTCAATACGTTTATGCAGTTTGACGCGTCAAGCGTGTTGTGCAGGCCCCGACACGCCGAGGTGTTTTTTACCCATGTTACCGCTAAGTGTCCGTTTTAAAATGAAAAGGGGAGCTACGTTACAAACGTAGCTCCGTAATCTGAGAGTAGCGGGAGAGGGGCACGATCCCTCGACCTCCGGATTATGAATCCGACGCTCTAACCAGCTGAGCTACCCCGCCATCATAACCCCGGAAGGGGGTCTATGTGGTTGATAACCGGGGAAGAGTGAGAGTGCATTGCAG